>NZ_JBEOVM010000068.1:0-36465 GCF_040295505.1 Streptomyces sp. NPDC002790
CCGCGTGGCGTGGAGATGGTGACGGCGATCCTGGCGGTGTGGAAGGCGGGCGCGGCGTACCTGCCGATCGACGCCCAACTCCCGGCAGAACGAGTGGAGTTCATGTTGGCCGACAGTGGTGCGCGGCTGGTGCTGGGCACCCTGGAGACACTGAGTGGCCTGTCGTCCGGGCGGCTGCGAACGGTTGCCGTCGACGACCCGACAACCACCGCGCTCCTCGACGGATTGGGGGAGGCGTCACCTGGTGTCGTGGTGGACGCGGCCGGGCTGGCGTACGTGATCTATACGTCGGGGTCCTCGGGGGTGCCGAAGGGTGTGGCGGTGACGCATGGGTCGCTGGCCAACTACGTCTCGTCGGTGTCGGGGCGGCTGGGCTGGGATGTGCCGGGGGCGCGGTACGCGCTGTTGCAGGCGCAGGTGACCGACCTCGGGAACACGGTGGTGTTCGCGAGCCTGGTCTCAGGCGGTCAACTGCACGTACTGGACGCCGAGTTGGTGACGGATCCGGAGGCGGTGGCGCGGTATGTGGCCGAGGAGCGGATCGACCACATCAAGGTGGTGCCGTCGCATCTGGCGGCGTTGACGGCCGCGGCGGGTGTCGAGGCGTTGCTGCCGGCCGGGTCCGTGGTCCTTGGTGGTGAGGCCGCACAGGTCGACTGGACGGCGGAACTGCTGGCGGCTGCCGGTGACCGGAAGGTGTTCAACCACTACGGACCGACCGAGACCACGGTCGGAGTGGCAACCGGTGAACTGACCGCGGCCGGAGTGGTGCCGATCGGTACGCCGATCGCCAACACCCGCCTGTACGTACTCGATGGGGCGCTGCAACTGGTGCCGGTCGGAGTCGCGGGCGAGCTGTACGTGGCCGGTGCCGGGCTGGCGCGCGGGTACGTAGGCCGTGCGGGGCTGACCGGTGAGCGGTTCGTGGCCTGCCCCTTCCCGGCCGGTTCCGGTGAGCGCATGTACCGCACCGGCGACCTGGCCAAGTGGACGCCGGACGGGCAGTTGGTGTTCCTCGGCCGCGCCGACGAGCAGGTGAAGATCCGCGGGTTCCGCATCGAGCCCGGCGAGATCGAAGCCGCCCTGTCGGCGCATCCGGAGGTGTCCCGGGTCGCGGTGATCGCGCGTGAGGACACTCCGGGTGACAAGCGTCTGGTCGCCTACGTGGTGCCCGCCGACACCGGCACCGAAGGCGGCGTAAACACCGGTGACCTGCGCGGCTTCGTGGCGGGCCGGCTGCCCGAGCACATGGTCCCGGCCGCGTTCGTCACGCTGGACGCCCTGCCGCTGACCGCCAACGGCAAGCTGGACCGCAAGTCCCTGCCCGCCCCCGACTACGCCGCCGGGGCCACCGGGACGGCCACGACGAGGAATCTCGCCACGAGCCTGGAGTACGTCGTGAGCGAGGTGTTCGCCGACGTCCTCGGGGTCGACGAGGTCGGCTTCGACGACGACTTCTTCCAGCTCGGAGGGCACTCCCTGCTGGCGGTCACGCTCGCCGCGCGGCTGCGGGAGAAGGGGATCTCCACCACGGTGCGCAACGTGTTCGCGGCGCCGACCGTCGCCGGAATCGTCCGCCAGCTGGACCTGGCGTCCATGGGTGACTCGCTCGGCAGGGTCCTGCCGATACGGACCGAAGGCGACCAGCCGCCGTTCTTCTTCGTCCACCCCGCGTCAGGCCTTAGCTGGTGCTACCGGCCGCTGGCCCGGTTCGTTCCGGACGGCATCCCGCTGTACGGGCTGCAGGCCGCCGGGATGGACGGCACCGGCACGCTGCCGGGCAGCATCGAGGAGTTGGCGGCGGAGTACATCGAGCAGATCCGTGCCGTTCAACCGGACGGCCCCTACCACCTCGTGGGCTTCTCCTTCGGTGGCATCCCCGTGCACGAGATCGCCGTACGGTTGCAGGAGGCGGGTGAGACCGTCGCCGCCCTGGTCGTCATGGACGCCTACCCGGCCCAGGCCCGGGGCGATGAACCGGTCCGACCCGTCGAGGCCGTCGGGGCCGGGGAGCCCGCCGGCGTCACGGAGGACGGGAGCGCCATGCCGCCGGCCCCCGAGGAGCGCGACCAGGAGGCGATGCTGCGGGAGATGGCGGCCCGGTTCAGGGAGGAGATCGGCGAGGTCATCGACGGTATCTCGGAGGAGGAACTGCTCCTCATCGCGAAGATCTTCCGCAACAACACGGAGCTGCGGCGACGGCACGAGCTCGGTGTCTTCGACGGCGATCTGCTGCTCGTCGTCGCCGAGGAGAGCGGCGAGAACGCCACCCCGGAGGAACGGCTGCGGCTCTGGGAGCCCTACGTCAGCGGTTCCGTCGCGGCGGTCGGCCTGCCGTGCCGGCACACCAACCTGATGCTGCCCGAGATGCTGGACCGGGCGTGGCAGGCGATAGCCGCATGGATGGAGACGCGGAGCACGCGGCCGGAGGCCTGAGGCCCGGCCTCGACTCCGCCTGCGGCCGCGGCCACAGGCGGAGTCGAGGCTCAGGCGGACGGCGCCGGAGCGTGGGTCGGGAGGGACACGGTGACCCAGAGCCCGCCCTCGGAGTTGGCCATCGCGCGTACGGTGCCGTCGTGGGCCTGCGTGATGGCGGAGACGATGGACAGCCCCAGGCCCGCGCCCTCGGACGAGGTGGTCCGGTCCGCGGGCAGCCGCCGGAACGGCTCGAACAGCTCGTCCACCTGGTCCTCGGGGACGTGCGGGCCGGAGTTGCAGACCACCAGGCCGCCGTCGGCGGACAGGTCGACGATGACGTAACCGCCCGCGTTGTTGTGCCGGATCGCGTTCTGCACCAGGTTGGCGACCAGTCGGGTGAGCAGCGTGTCGTCGCCCGTGACGACGACCGGTTCAGTGGAGGCGGTGAGGGTGACGCCGCGCCGCTCGGCGAAGGGGAGATGCTCTCCGATGACCTGAGTGACCACCGCGGCGAGATCCACCGGGTCCCGGTCGAGGAGTTCCTGTTCCCCCTGTGCGAGAACGAGCAGGCCCTCGATGAGCCGCTCGGACCGCTCGGTGGTGCGCAGCAGTTCGTCGCGGATCCGCGCCACTCGCTCGGCGGAGGGTTTGGACAGCCCGACCTCGATCGCGGTTCGCTGGATGGCCAGGGGAGTGCGCAGCTCGTGGGAGGCATTGGCGACGAATCGGCGCTGGCTCGCCACGGCACGATCCAGTCGATCGAGCATCGCGTCGAAGGTGTCGGCGAGGTCCTTGAGCTCGTCCTGCGGTCCGGTCAGCCCGATGCGTTCGTGCAGGGTGGACAGTGACAGGCGCTGGGCGGTGGCGGTGACGCGGTGCAGCGGGCGCAGGATCCGTCTGGTGAGCCACCAGCACACCGCGAAGGCCAGCACCACCATCGCCGCGATGGCGATCAGGGCGAAGATCTGCTGGGTGCTTGCCACGTCCTTGTGGAGTTCCTCGTTCCCGTCGAAGACGCTGCGGCTCGGGCCGGGCGCCGCGGCGACGGGACTGGCCTGGGACGGCTGGTAGGGGCCGGTCGAACAGGCAACGTCCGGGCGCCGAGGCGGGCAGGGGATGGCGGAGACCGGGCCGGTGAACACGAAGTCGTTCAACTTGGCGTCGACGAACTGCTGTTGGAGCCACTGCACGCTGCTGAGCACCGCGAGGGTGATGATCGTGAACACACCGCCGTAGAGCAGTGTGATCTTGGCCTGCACCGAACCACTGATCACAGAGGCGAAGCGCCGCATGATCCGTACCGGCCTCATACCCTGTACCTGCTTCCTGGGACGGTGACCCGGTCACCGGTGTCCGAGGTTCCATTGGCGCAGATCGCCGGTAAGGAGGCGGTGAATCCTCAGCGGTGGCGTGACGTGAGGGCTCCGCGGATCCCGGCCGGCGCACCGGAACGCGAATCGGCCGCCAGGCGAACCTGACGGCCGATCACAAACGATCTTCTGTGCGACGCGAGGGCGTCGTGGGCGGCGCTCTATTCAGTGGATTTCATGGCTTCGATCAGGCTCTTGGGCCGCATGTCGGTCCACGACTTCTCGATGTACTCGAGGCAGTCTTCCCGGGGCGCCTCGCCGAATACGGTTTCCCAACCGTCGGGTACATCCACGAAGACGGGCCAGAGTGAATGCTGGCCTTCATCGTTGACCAGGACCAGATAGCTTGCGTCGGGATCCTCGAATGGATTGGGCACCAGGCTGTCCTTATTCCTCGACGAAAAGGGACCACAGCGACGAGCGGATCCACTGTGGCACAGGTATTCGCGACCCATCAAGAGCCGACCGTACAGGCGGCGTTCAGTCACCCGTGGCGCCGGCCTTGTGACCGTTCAACTGCGGCGTTTCGCACGTTGAACGGAGGCTGGTCGGCGTTGACGCGGCTGGGGCGCTGTGGTGCGTTAGTAGCCAGGTGCGGCGCAGGCGTATGCGCGGAATCAGTTCGCAGCGAGCCGGGTGCCTGCAAAACGGCAGCGTCAATTCCGTACAGGGGGGCTCAGATGCCTGACAGCCGAGACCGAGTTTTTCTCCGTTCGAATGCGATCATCGAACCATTGGTGGACAGGTTCTATGCGTGGATGCACATCGTTGCGCCCGCTCAGGCCTCCATGAATCTGGCGAATGTGCAGGTGCCGCTGCTCGAGTCGTATCTCCAGTCCCCGCAGGTGCACATCGCGGCCAGCAGCAACCCCGCGCTGCGCGGCGGGTACTTCGTCAACGTCGAGGAGTCGCGTGCGACGGAGGTCGCCGAGCTGCTGGACACGATCAAGCGCGAGCGCGCGGACATGCTCGCGTTCGCTGCCGCCGTGGCGGAGGCGGACGAGCTGTTGCGGCAGAACGCCACCGGCTTCGATCTCACGCCGCTGTATCCGAAGCTGCCGACGGCGCTCAACGGGCTGGTGGAGCTGGCCTACGACACCAGCAATCAGGCGTCCGTGCGCCTCATCGAGCCGCTGCTCTACCACAGCAAGGCCTTCGACCGGCGCCGCCAGTCCGTCCAGCTCTCCCTGGACGACGGCGTGGAGCGGCCGTTCATCCTCAGCACCCCCCGGCTGCCCTCGCCCGACGTGCTGGATCTGCGGATCCCCTTCGACCACCCCGGCCTGGACGAGCTGATGAGGGCGCGGATCGAGGGCACGACCCCGGCCCGCCTGCACGAGGCGCTCGAGCTCGACGGCGACCAGGCAGCCCAGCTGGACCGGCTGCTCGCTCCGGAGCCGAGCCTCGCTCCGGACCGGCACATCGAAAACGGCGGCCGGATCCGCTACTTCGGGCACGCGTGCCTGGTGTTGCAGAGCCCGGAGGCCGCCGTCGTGGTGGATCCCTTCATCAGCACGGACAACCGGCACGGCGACCGGTACACCCTCGATGACCTGCCGGACCACATCGATCTGGCGCTGATCACGCATGGGCACCAGGACCACATCGTGCTGGAGACCCTGCTGCAGCTGCGCTCGCGCACCGACGCGGTCGTGGTCCCCCGCTCGTCGCGGGGCAACCTGTGCGACCCGTCGATCGGTCTCTACCTCAAGTCCATGGGCTTCACGGTGATCGAGGTCGACGACTTCGACGAGGTGCCGCTGCCGGGCGGCGCCCGGGTGGTGGCCACGCCGTTCCTCGGCGAGCACTCCGACCTCGACATACGCTCCAAGTCGACGTACTTCGTGCAGCTGGCCGGCCTGTCGGCGTTCATCGGCGCGGACTCCTCGGGCATCGACCCGGTGCTGTACCAGTACATCCGCTCGCACCTGGGCGGCGTCGACAAGGCGTTCCTGGGCATGGAGTGCGACGGCGCCCCGCTGACCTGGCTCTACCAGGGACTGCTGACCCGGCCCGTGACCAAGAAGATGAGCGACTCGCGCAAACTGTCGGGTTCGAACGCCGAGCAGGCGGCCGCGATCATGACGGAGCTCGGAGCCGGAGAGGCGTACGTGTACGCCATGGGCGAGGAGAGCTGGCAGGGCCACGTCATGGCGACGACGTACACGCCCGACACCTTCCAGATCCGGCAGATCGAGGAGTTCCTCACCTGGTGCAAGGCGCACGAGGTCCACGCGGAACACCTGTTCAACAAGCGCGAGTGGCGCTGGTAAAGGGGCGCGACGATGCCATTTCTGAAGTCCAACGGGATCCGGCTCGCCTACCAGCGGGCGGGACGGGGCGACGAGACGGTCCTGCTCATCATGGGGTCGGCCGCGGCCGGCCACGCTTGGGACATGTACCAGACGCCGGCACTGCACCGGGCCGGCTATGCGACCGTCACCTTCGACAATCGCGGGATCGCGCCTTCGGACGCCCCGCCGGGAAAGTACGCGCTGGCGGACCTGATCGCCGACACCAAGGGGCTGATCGAGGCGCTGGACCTGGCACCGTGCCGGATCCTCGGCACCTCACTGGGTTCGATGATCGCCCAGGAACTAGCGATCGCCGAACCTCACCTGGTCCGCTCCGCGGTGCTCATAGCCACCCGCGCCCGGTCGGACGCGCTGCGCCGGGCGCAGTCCGCGGCGGACCGGGCCCTGTTGGAGAGCGGTGTCACGCTGCCGCCGAAGTACCGAGCGGTCAGTTCGGTGCTGCACATGCTCTCGCCGGACACCCTCAACGACGAGGCGGCGGTGGCTTCCTGGCTGGAGATATTCGAACTGGCCGGCGGTGACCCGGAAACGGTCGCCGCGGGCCAGCAGTGGATCGACACCGACCAGGACCGCCGAGCCGAGCTCGCCAGGGTCACCGCGCCCTGCCGCGTCATCACCTTCGGCGACGACGCCGTCACACCGCCGCACCTCGGCGCGGAAGTGGCGGCCGCCATCCCGAACTGCGACCTGGTGGAGATCGCGGGGTGCGGGCACCTCGGACATCTGGAGCGCCCGGAGCCGGTCAACGAGGCGATCGTGGAGTTCTTCGACAAGTACTGACCCGTGACCCATGCGGTGGGCGGGCCGGCGACGCGGTGTCGCCGGCCCGCCAACGAGCGTTCTGGGAGCGGTCAGTGTGCGCTCAAAGCCTGTAGCCGCTGCCCGGCACGGTGACGATGACGGGCGGATCGCCGAGCTTGGAGCGGAGCTTGCTCATCGTCACCTTGACGACCGTGGTGAACGGGTCCGTGTACTCGTCCCAGGCCCGCTCCAGCAGTTCCTCGGTGCTGACGACCGCGCCCCTCGCCCGCATCAACACCTCAAGGACCGCGTACTCCTTGCGGGACAGCGCCAGATAGCGGCCGTCGCGGGAGGCCTGCCGGCGCGCCGTGTCCATGACGATGTCGCCGCACTCCAGTACGGGGGGCAACGGCGGACCGGCGCGGCGTCCGAGCGCGCGGACCCGCGCCACCAGTTCGTCGAAGGCGAAGGGCTTGGCCAGGTAGTCGTCGGCCCCCAGGTTCAGCCCCGTGACCCGGTCGTGCACCGCGCCGGAGGCGGTCAGCATCAGGATGCGTACCCGCGACCCGTGCTGGGCCACCGTGCGGCAGATCTCGTCGCCGTGCACCCGTGGCAGGTCGCGGTCCAGTACCAGTACGTCGTAGTCGTTGACGGCGAGGCGTTCCAACGCCGTCGCCCCGTCATAGGCGACGTCGACCGCCATCGCCTCATCGTGCAGTCCCTCGACCACCAGGTCCGCCAGGAAGCGCTCGTCCTCGGCCACCAGAATTCGCATGCTCAAGATTGGCACAGATCCGCGTTGCCGCGGCAGTGTGCAAGACCCGTCAGGGGGCCTCCGACGGATGTGCGGCCGCAGGCCCGGGAGCGTCCGCCGCCAGCGACATCAGCAGGTCGTTGAGCTGGGCGACGAACGTGGCCGGTGCCTCGATCCGGGCGCCCGTGGCGAGGACCGCCTGGTCGAACAGGACGTGTGCCCAGGCGGGCAGACGCGGGTCGTCCTGCCCGCGGTTGAGCCGCTCGACCAGGACGTGCCGGGGGTTGATCTCGAGGATCGGCTGGTTCGGCAGCCCTGAGCCGCGCAGCCGCTGCACGACGGTGAAGTCGGTCTCCGCTCCGTCGGTGACGATGCAGGCCGGGGAGGTCGTCAGGCGGCTGGTCAGGCGTACGTCCCACGCCTTGCCCGCAAGGTGCGCCTTGAGCCTGCCGAGGAGCGCGGCGTAGTCGGAGTCCGCCCGGTCGGCGGCCTCCTTCTCTGCCTCGTCCGCCAAGTCGCCGAAGTCGGGCGGCCCTTGGGCCACGGACTGCAGCTGGTTGCCCTGGTACTCGCGCAGCGGACCGGAGACGACGAAGCCGTCCACCGCCTCACCCAGCAGGAGCACCTCGATGCCCTTGGCGCGGAATGCCTCCAGGTGCGGGCTGGTCGCGGCAGCGGCCGGGCTGGGGGCGAGCAAGTAGTAGATCTTGTCCTGGCCCTCCTTCATCCGGGCCACGTAGTCGCGGAGCGAGACGTCGGCGGCTTGCGTGTCCGAGCGGGTGGAGGTGAAGCGAAGGAGCTCGGTGATGTCCTCCCGGTGCGGAGGGTCGTCGGCGATGCCCTGCTTGAGTACGCCGCCGAACTGCGCCCAGAAGTCCGCGTACTTCTCCGGCCGGTCGTCCGCCAGTTCCTTCAGCAGCTTCAGAACCCTCTTGACTGCACTGGAACGGATATGGGCGACGGCCTGGCTCCCCTGGAGGATCTCCCGGGAGACATTCAGCGGCAGGTCGGCCGAGTCGATGACCCCGCGCAGGAAGCGCAGGTAGTTCGGCAGCAGCTGCCCGGAGTCCTCGAGGATGAACACGCGCCGGATGTGCAGGCGTACGCCGTCGCGGGCCTGCGGGACCCACAGGTCGTGCGGCGCTCGGGACGGGATGAACAGGAGCAGCGTGTACTCGTACCGCCCCTCGACCTTCGTGTGCAGATGGGCGAGCGGGTCGGCGAAGTCGTTGGTGAGGTGCCGGTAGTAGGAGTGGTAGTCCTGCTCGCTCAACTCGCTCTTCGGACGCGCCCACAGGGCCGACGCCTGGTTCACCGGGGCCTCGTCCTGGTCCATCACGATCGGCTGGCCGATGTGGTCCGAGTAGCGCTGGATGATCGAGCGCAGCCGGTGCTCGTTCAGCAGCTCGTCCTCGCCCTCGCGCAGCTCGAGCACGATCGTGGTGCCGCGCTCGGCGCGCTCGACGGCCTCCAGCGTGTACTCGCCCTTGCCGTCCGACGACCAGCGCACGCCGTCGGACGCGGGCAGCCCGGCCCGCCGCGAGGTGAGCACCACTCTTTCCGCGACGATGAAAGCGGAATAGAAGCCGACGCCGAATTTGCCGATCAGCTCGGAGTCGCGGCGCTGATCCCCGGTGAGCGTCCGGAGGAACTCGGAGGTGCCCGAACGGGCGATGGTGCCGATGTTGGCCATCACTTCCCGGCGGCTCATTCCGATGCCGTTGTCGGCGATGGTGATCGTGCCCGCGTCCTTGTCGAACGTGACCCGGATCCGCGGCGCGTCGTCTCTCTCGTCACCGGCCGGTTCCGGCTGGGAGTTGCGTTCGAACCGGAGCCGGTCGATCGCGTCCGACGCGTTCGAGATCAACTCGCGTAGAAAGATCTCCTTGTTGCTGTAGAGCGAATGAGCCATGAGGTCCAGGATCTGAGCGGCCTCGGCCTGGAATGCGTACGTCTCCGCATTCGCCTGCAGTGCCATTGCTTCCCCTTCTTGTCAGGTCGCGGGAACTGCCGAGCAGCCGCGCTTTCCGAGATGTTCGGCGAACTTCACCCAGTTCTCGGCGTACTGCCGGGCCAGGTCGGCCGTCGTCCGGGTGCAGTGCTGCGGGACCGCGTCGAGCAGCTCCGGCCACTCGCTCATCACGTTCACGTTGTGGTGCAGGAGGCGCAGCAGCTCGCGGCCGACCTGTTTGTGGCGCAGCGACGGATCGCGCATCAGCATCTGCAGTGCGCGGCCTGGGTCGATCTTCACCGGGGCTTCCCGGTGTTGGCTGCGTGACGGCGCCGCCTGCTGCGGGGGCGGCGGGGCCTGGGGGGCGGTCTCGGGGACGGGGCGCAGTGTTCCCGCCGGAGGTTCGCCGGCCGCGAGCCGCCGCTTGACGTCGGTCACGGTGGCGGGTGAGATGCCCGCGAATCTGGCCACCTCGCGCAGGGAAGCATCGGGACGTTCGGCCAGCACCTGAGCGGCTCGCCGGCGGCCCTCGACGCTGTTCACCGGGCGGACCTTGCCGTCGATTCCGATGCGCACCTGCGGCGCAGAGGGCGCGATGCGGCCGCGGAGGGCGGCAATGGTCTTGGCCCCCAGACCGGTGGCGCGCGCGATCGCCCGGTCCGACATGTGTCCATGAGACAGGAGGATCCGCTCCGCCGCGGTGCGGCGGTCCGCGAGTGAAAGCGGAAGGCCGTGAGTTGAATTCGCCCGGACGGCGAACAGGAAGGCGTCTTCGCTGCTGCCGTCGAAGAATACTGCTGCGATCTTGGTCTTGCCCCGCAGGACCGCGGCGAATACGCGATGCACCCCGTCAACCACCTGCATGGTGTTCCTGTTGACGATTATCGGTGGCAGCGGTCCTTCGGTTTCCGCCAGACGAATGATATGCTCCCGGTCCTCGCCCTCGATGCGCGGTGAATCACCCGGACGTAACGCGGAAATCGCGACCGTGACGATTTCCTGTTCTTGTTCCGCGGAATGCTCATGTTCTTGTTTCTGTTCCTTGAGGTCGTCGGACGACCGGCGGAGAACAGGGGTAACGATACTGGCGTCGAACTGCTGCAATGCGATCACCTCGCGTGTGGGCTGCTGCCATTTCGCGTGGGGGTGCGGAAAGGGTGACGCGACCGGCAAGCGGTTGGCCGGTGGTCCGGTGGTGATGCCGGCGGTTCAACTCGCCGGCGCCGCACAGTCTTCCTGGTCTGTGGTGAGTTGAGGGGAGGGGAGCGCCCGCTCGTCCAGTGCCTGCGCGAATGCCTGCCACTTGTCCGCGTTCTGCTGCGCCAGCGCGATGACCAGGGCGTCGCAGTGCGATGGCACGGCGTCGGCCAGTTCGAGCCACTGGTAGTCCCCGACGAGGTTCTTGCGCAGCGTGCTCACCAGTCGTCTGCCGAGGTCCGCGTCGAGGACGGCGGGATCGTGCAGCAACGGCTTCAGCAGGGATATCGGCTTCTCCTGCTTCTCCCGCACCTGGATCCGCGCGGGTTCGGAGGCCGACTCCGTCGACGGCTCCAGGGCGGTGGTGGCCGACTCCGGTGAGTCGCCGACGACGTCCTCGCCGGCGAGGATCCGCTTGCGCACGTCACTCGCCGTCGCCGGGGAGATCCCGGCACGCCTGGCCACTTCCCGCACGGAGGCCTGCGGGTTCTGGGCGATCACCGCTGCCGCCCGGTGCCGGCCCGCCGCCCGGTCCACTGCCCGGGCTCTGCCGTCCCTGCCGACGCGGACGTTCAACTCCGCACCCGACGCAGTTGAACGCCGGATGGCGGCCACGCTCTTGGCGCTCAGCCCGGACGCCTCTCCGATCATGCGATCGGACAAGTGAGGGTGAGAGGCGCTGAGTCGTGCCGCCGCCGCGCGTCGATCGGCCAGCGACAGCGGCAGGCCGTGTTGTGTATTTGATTTGATGGCGAGCAGAAAGGCATCGTGCCGTGATAAATTCACGACGCGTGCCTCGATGGTTTTCTCGCCCTTGAGAAGGGTCGCCAGGACGCGGTGCACGCCGTCTATCACCTGCATGTTCCGCCCGTTCACGAGAATGGGCGGAAATGGGGTCTCGCTCTGTGCGAGTTGCTCGGTGTATTTCTTGCTCTGCCCCACAAGGCGTGGTGATTCGCTGAACTGCAGCAGTGCTATGGGTAGTTCCGAGACTTCTTCCGGCAGAGGCTCCAGATCCCCCTCGGAGTCCGCCGATCTGTACGCCGTTCCGTTTGTCGACTCTAGGTTTGTCCCGTTCGTTCGGTGCTCAAAGCTACTCAAACCATCCCCCGGTCGTGAAGTTTGAGCTGGCAGGGGTAGGCACCCGCGAGCCGACACAGCTACTGGCCGCCCGTACGCGTTATGCGCAGACGGCCGATCTGCTGGAATGTCGGAACAGAGAGGCAGTGCACAAAAAGAAAGGGCTGACGCTAGCGGAACCCGTGGCGCGCACTGCAAAGATGCGGCCGACCGCTTCTCGTAACCCAGTGAAGACCTCTCACCACGGCGCGGTTACCCCCGTTCGCTCCCGCCCCTGTTTCGTCCCTCATAGGCTAGCTTGTGGTGTTGCGATGTCAACCAAGTGAGATATGCGGCGAGCGGGGAAACAGACCGCAATGTGTGGACCCTGTGATTCCGGCGGAGACGGAATATCATCATCCGCTCCAGCGTCCGAACCGGTGCGAAAACGCGTCACCAGGACAGCCGCCCGGACCGTTTTTCTGCCAAGGGAATGGATGCGGTCTTCATGGAAAGTGCTCTCGTGGTCGGTACGGGTCTGATAGGGACCTCGGCCGCGCTCGCCCTGCAAGCCCGCGGCGTGGCCGTGCATCTGCGCGACGCGGATCCCGCCGCGGTCAGGATCGCGTCCTCGCTCGGCGCCGGCACGGTGCAGGCCCCGCGGGGTCCCGTGGATCTGGCCGTCGTGGCCGTGCCCCCGGCGCTGGTGCCCGACGTACTCGTCGGCCTGCAGGCCGACGGCGTCGCGCGGCACTACACCGATGTGGCCAGCGTCAAGTCCGGCCCGCAGCAGGAAGCTCTCGCCCGGGACTGCGACACCGCGCACTACGTCGGTGGCCACCCGATGGCGGGCAGCGAGCGCAGCGGTCCCCTCGCCGCCCGTACGGACCTCTTCGTCGGGTGCAACTGGGTACTCACCCCGACGCCCGACGTCGGCACCGAGACGTTGAACACCACGCTCGAACTCGTGGCGCTGTGCGGGGCCGTGCCAGTGGTCATGGAGGCGGACGTGCACGACCGGGCGGTCGGCCTCGTCTCGCACGCTCCGCACGTCGTGGCGAGCCTGGTCGCCGCTCTCCTGGAGCGGGCCGAGGAGCGGGCCGTGCGCCTCGCGGGCTCGGGCGTCCATGACCTCACCCGTATCGCGGCCGCGGATCCGGGGTTGTGGGTGGACATCCTCGGCGCCAACGCACTGGTGGTGGCCGACCTCCTCGAAGAGCTGTCGGGCGGCATGGACGACGCGGTCGCGGGTCTGCGTGCCATGGCGGCCACGGACGAGGAGAAGCGTGAAGGCGGCGCGCGCACGGTCGAGGACCTGCTGCGCCGCGGTCGGTCCGGGCGCGCCCGGATCCCCGCCAAGCGTGGCGTTCTGCCGGAGCAGTACGAGACGGTGACGGTCGAGATCGGCGACCAGCCGGGCGAGTTGGCCCGGCTCTTCACCGATGCCTCGCGCGCCGGCGTCAACGTCGAGGACGTACGCCTCGAGCACTCGGCCGGCCAGCCGTCCGGGCTGGTCCACCTGAGCGTGGCCCGGGACCTGATGGACGTGCTCACTACGGAACTCCGCAACGGTGCGTGGCGACGCCGCTGAGGCGTGCCAGCTACGATCCCGGCACATGGTGGCTGGGCATGGGGCCCGGATGTGTTGGGGGTACGTGTGGCTTCTGGACGTGTGGTGCGGTTCGACAGTTCGCGGGGTTACGGCTTCATCGCCCCGGACGGTGCTGGAGAGGACATCTTCCTGCACGTGAATGACCTCATGATTCCCGAGACGTGCCTGCGCTCGGGGCTGGCGGTCGAATTCGAGGTCGAGGACGGTGGGCGCGGGCTGAAGGCCTCGGGCGTCAGGCTTGCTCAGGCCGCCGAAGGAGCCGGCGACGATTCGCTGTGTGACGTGCTCACCGGTGCGGAGTACACCAGTGAGATCACCGAACTTCTCCTGCAGGCAGGACCGTCTCTGACGGCGGATCAGATTCTGCAGCTCCGCCGCGAATTGGCGAAATTCAGCGAGAGCCACGGGTGGATCGAAGGCTGAACACGGCGGCGCGCGCAGTGAGTTGATCACCGGCCGGCAACCTCCGAAAGATCGCCGGCGGGTGTTCAACTGCGTACCGCGTCAGTTGAACACGGTCGTGCAGTTGTACGGCCTTGTTCTTCGGAAACGTCACACGTCATAGTGCGTCGGGCCTTCGGTCAGCCAGGAATATCGCTGGTGACGCAAATCAGTATTGAGCCCGCCCGGGAGGCAATACATGGCTGTGCATGACGTCGCATACGTTGAGCTGTATACGAGCAAGAAAAAATCGGTCGTCGACTATTTCGTCTCATCGATGGGGTTCAGACAGACCGCGGAGTCGGTGGGCGTCGACCGGAGTTCCGCACTGCTGCAGCAGGGCAGTGTGAAACTCGTGGTCACCACCGGGCCGGCCACTTGGGCATTCCTCGGCACGCACGGGGACGGTATCGCCGACATCGCCCTGGCCTGTGACGACGTCGACCAGAGCGCGCAGGCGGCGATGGCTGCGGGAGCCGCGGTGACCGGTTCCACGAAGGACACCCGGACGGTCGCCGGATTCGGCGGTGTCGTGCACACCCTCGTGTCCCGCTCGCACGGCTCGGACCCGTTCGGTGGGCCCGACTGGACCGTGCTGCCGGAGGTGTCGAGCGGTCCGGTCACCGGCCGGATCCAGTTGCTCGACCACATCGCGGTCTGTGTGGAGGGCCGCTCGCTCGCCGGTTACGCCGACTTCTACGGCGACGCCTTCGGGCTGTCCCGCTACTCCTCCGAGTACGTGGACGTCGGCGAGCACGCCATGGACTCCGTCGTGGTGCGCAGTGCGACGGGCCGGGTCACCTTCACCCTCGTCGCCCCCGACGAGCAGAAGGGCACGGGCCAACTCGACGCCTTCCTTGAGAGGAACAGCGGCCCAGGGGTACAACACCTGGCGTTCCTGGTGGAGAGCATCGTGCCCGCGGTCCACGAGTTCCGGGGCCGGGGAGTGGAGTTCCTGGACGTGCCGGACAGCTACTACGACGGCCTGGCCGAACGCCTCCCGGCGCTGCGCGCAGAGATCGACGTGCTGCGCTCGGCCCAGGTGCTGGCGGACCGCGACGAATGGGGCGATCTTCTGCAGCTGTTCAGCCGCTCACCGCACGAGCGCAACACGCTGTTCTATGAGCTGATTCAGCGCCGCGGCTCCCGCGGCTTCGGCGGCGGCAATATCCGCGCCCTGTACGAAGCGGTTGAGCGCGACCGGCTGGCCGCGGAATGAACGACGACGGCAGCGGCGCGGGCGGCCCGTTGACCCTGTCCGACTACGCCGAGCTGGCCCAGCGGCGCCTGGACCCGGCAGTCTGGGACTTCGTCACCGGCGGTGCGGGCGACGAGCGCACGCTCACCGGTAACACGGCGGCCTTCGACCGAGTCCGGCTCCGTCCGCGCGTACTCTCCGCGGTGACGCGACCCGCCCTCAACACCCATATTCTCGGCCGTACTTGGGCCGCGCCGCTGGGAGTCGCGCCCGTCGCCTACCACACGCTGGCCCACGCCGACGGGGAGGCGGCCACCGCCGCGGCGGCCGGAGTGGCCGGAGTCCCGCTCGTCGTCAGCACCTTCGCCGGACGTGCCTTCCACGACATCGCCGCCGCCACCACGGCCCCCCTCTGGCTGCAGCTCTACTGCTTCCGGGACCGTGGCGTGACCCGCGGGCTCATCGAGCGCGCAGCGGAGGCGGGCTTCGAGGCGCTGGTCCTCACCGTCGACGCCCCCCGCCTCGGCCGTCGGCTGCGGGATGAGCGCAACGGCTTCCGGCTGCCGCCCGGCATCGAGCCGGTCAATCTCTCCGGCACCGGCTTTTCCGCACCCGGCGAGCACGCACGGGAGACGTTCGACCCGGCTCTCGACTGGACCGTCGTCGAGTGGCTGCGCGCCGTCAGCCCGCTGCCCGTCCTGCTCAAGGGGATCCTGACCGCCGATGACGCCCGCCTGGCAACGGAGTCGGGCGTGGACGGGGTCATCGTCTCCAACCACGGCGGCCGCCAACTGGACGGAGCCGCGGCCACCTTGGACGTCCTGCCCGAGATCGCCGCGGAGGTCGCCGGCCGCGGCCCCGTGCTGCTGGACGGCGGCGTGCGGCGTGGCGGCGATGTCCTGGCGGCGCTCGCGCTCGGGGCGGACGCGGTGCTGCTGGGCCGCCCCGTGCTGCACGGCTTGGCAGCGGCGGGGCGGGACGGCGTCGCGGACGTGCTCGGCATCGTGACGGAGGAACTGGCGGAAGCGATGACGCTCACCGGATGCCCCTCGGTCGCCGATGCCGGCCCCGAACTGGTCTCGGGGCGCGCCGTGCCCGTCGCGGAGGCCGGCGGGCGTTCGGACGCGGCCGAACGGTCGCGTACACCTGTCTCCGGGCTGCTGAAGGAGGAGCTGCACGGCAGCGTCTCCGACCCGGTACTGGACACGATGAACTTCCTCAACGAGATCACCCACCGCTACCCCGACGCGATCTCGTTCGCCCCCGGCCGCCCGTACGACGGCTTCTTCGACACCGAGCAGCTCTTCACGCACATCCGTCGCTACATGGACCACCTGACTGCTGCCGGTAGTTCTCCTGCGCAGGTCCGCGACGCACTCTTCCAGTACGGACCCACCAGCGGGATGATCCGCGGGCTCATCGCCGATTCACTGCGCCTGGACGAGGGCATCGACGTGCCGGCCGAATCCATCGTCGTCACGGTGGGATGTCAGGAGGCGATGCTGCTCGCCCTGCGTGCCCTGATCGCCGGCCCGGACGACGCCCTGCTCGTCTCCAGCCCGTGCTACGTGGGCATCACCGGCGCCGCACGCCTGCTCGACATCGAGGCGACCGCGGTCGAAGAAGACATCGACGGGTTCCGCTGCACGGCTCTCGAAGCGGCCATCAGGACCGAACGCGCCCGCGGCCGCCGCCCCCGCGCCTTCTACGTCATCCCCGACCACTCCAACCCGTCGGGCAGCGTCATGACGGTGGACGAGCGGCACGAACTGCTGAAGCTCGCCGCCCGCGAGGACCTGCTCATCCTCGAGGACAGCCCCTACCGGCTGGTGAGCCCGGGGCGGCAACTGCCGACACTCAAGTCGCTCGATCGCGACCGGCGCGTGGTCCAGCTGGGTTCCTTCGCCAAGACGCTCCTGCCCGGCGCCCGGGTGGGCTACGCGGTCGCCGACCAGCTCGTCACGGATCCCTCGGGCGGCACGTGCCTGCTCGCCGACGAGCTCAGCCGGATCAAGAGCATGGTGACGGTCAACACCTCGGCGCTCAGCCAGGCTGTGATCGGAGGCATGCTCCTCGCCGGCGAGGGCGGCGTCACCAAGCACAACACCGACACGGCACGCCACTACGGAGAAGCCATGCAGGCCACCCTCCGAGCGCTCGACGCCTCGATCACCGAAGCCGAACGGGAGAAGCTGGGCGTGAGCTGGAACCGTCCCAGCGGCGGCTTCTTCCTCACCGTCACCGTCCCGTTCCACGCCGACAACGCCGCACTCGCGCGCTCGGCCGAGGAGTTCGGCGTCATCTGGACGCCCATGTCGTACTTCTATCCGCAGGGCGGCGGGGAGCGCACGCTCCGGCTGTCCGTGAGCTACCTCTCCCACGCCGACATCCACGAGGGAACCGCGCGCCTCGCGCGGTTCATCAGGGCGGCGGCCTCGCACTGAAAGGACGACAAGTGCTCACTCCCGTACAACGTCTGCTCAGCAAACCCCGCATGTGGGGGTGGACCTTCCGATGACCGCCACGATCGCCCACCCAACCGGTGGCGTCCTGCCGGCTCCCGTGGAGCCCCAACCGAAGCCCCTCGGCAACTTCAGCCGCATCATCGGTGTCGGCACCGCCGTCACCGAGGCCTCCTACTCGCAGCGCGAACTGCTCGACCGCTTCCGGATCACGGATCCCCGGGTCCGCTCCGTGTTTCTCAACAGCGCCATCGAGCGGCGACACCTCACCCTGCCGCCCTCCGGCACGGACGAGCCCTTCCTCCAGGAATCCCAGGGCGAGTTGCTCGGCAAGCACAAGCAGCTCTGCCTCGACATGGGGGCGCGGGCCGTGCGCGCGTGTCTTGCGGACGCGGGCATCGACCTCGCCGATGTCGACTACTTGTGCTGCGTCACCACCACGGGATTCCTCACCCCCGGCCTCAGCGCGCTGCTCATCAAGGAGATGGGCATCGGCGCCGGATGCACCCGCGTCGACGTGGTCGGGATGGGCTGCAACGCGGGCCTGAACGCCCTCAACGCCACCACGGCCTGGTCCATGGCGCACCCCGGACAGGTCGCCGTCCAGCTCTGCGTCGAAGCATGCTCCGCCGCCTACGTCATGGATTCGACCATGCGCACCGCGGTCGTCAACAGCCTCTTCGGTGACGGAGCCGCCGCCATCGCCCTGTTCGCCGACCCACCGGACGCCGCCGGGCCCATGCCCGGGGAACTGCCGGCGGACCGCGCGGGCTCCTCGGTGGGACCGCGCCTGCTGGGCTTCGCCAGCCACCTCATTCACGAGGCGGTCGATGCCATGCGCTACGACTGGGACGACGCCGCGCACAAGTTCAGTTTCTACCTGGACCCGGACATCCCGTACGTGGTCGGGGCTCATGTGGAGCGCGTGGTGGACCGGCTCCTGAAGGACACGGGCCTGCGCCGCAGCAGCATCGCGCACTGGCTCGTGCACTCCGGCGGCAAGAAGGTCATCGACGCGATCCGTATGAACCTCGGCCTCACCCGCGAGGATCTGCGGCACACCAGCGGGGTGCTGCGCGACTACGGCAACCTGTCGAGCGGTTCGTTTCTGTTCTCCTACGAGCGGCTGCTTCGCGAAGGCCGCGTCAGAGCGGGTGATTTCGGCGTGCTGATGACCATGGGACCCGGGTCCACGATCGAGACGGCGCTGGTCCAATGGTGACGGCGGAGCAGGTACCGGAGGCGACGAGACTGCGGCTCGACGGCGGACGGCCGCTGTCGCCCGAGGCCGTCGCGGCGGTCGGCGCCGTGTGCGACCGCGCCGAGGACACCGGCGGGAGCAGCCCGGTCATCGCCGAGCTGTCCGGCACCCCGGGCCGCGGGTGGGCCGGGGAGCTGACCGTGGGCCTTGTCAGCAAGTGGGAGCGGGTCCTGCGCCGGCTGGAGCGGCTGCCCACGGCGACGATCGCGGTGGCCGACGGCGACTGCGGCGGCCTCGCCCTCGATGCCCTGCTGGCCACCGACATTCGTATCGCCAGCCCCTCGCTGCGGTTGGTGCCTGCCATGGCCGACGGAGCCACCTGGCCCGGTATGGCGCTGCACCGGCTCGCCCAGCAGGCGACAGGCACCGCGGCCATCCGCCGGACGGTGCTGTTCGGCACCCCGCTCGACGCCGCGCGGGCGCTGGAGCTGCACCTCGTCGACGAGGTGACGCCCGACATCGCGGCCGCGGTGTCGGCGGCCGCCGAACGCGTCGCGGGCTTCGCCGGAACGGAGCTGGCCATCAGGCGACAGCTGCTGCTCGATGCCCACACCGTGCCGCTCGAGGAGGCGCTGGGGGCCCATCTGGCGGCCTGCGACCGGGGGTTGCGCCGGGCCTCGGCCGAGGCGGCGACGTGACGGGCACCGTGCCGGCGCCTGTACGGCCGGCGCGTACGGGTGAGATGCGGGCGGACCTCCCCGATGCGCGCGCGGCGCTCGCGCGCGCGGCACAGCAGTCGGCCGCGACGCCCCCGGACCGGATGAGGGCGCTGCGCAGCGCCTTCCTCGACACGCATGCCGACGCCGTCTACGGCGAGCTCACCGCGGGCGGCACCCGCCGCCTGCGGCTGAGCGAGCTCGCCGACGCGGCGGCAGACGCGTTCTCCGGGCTCGTCCCCACCGCGGCCGAGCTGGCCGCGGACCGCGCGCGGGCGCAGGCGCAGAAGGCGGGTCACGAGATCGACCTGGGCATCTTCTTCTGCCGGATCCTGCGCTCGCCGCACTCCGGCGGCCACCTGGTGGACGCCCTGCTGCACCCCACCGCACGCGCCCGGGAACTGCTGCCCGAGTTCACCGCCACCGGGCAGGCGGACCTCGGCTCCGTACGGCTGGAACGCCGCGAAGGGGTAGCCCGGCTGACGATGTGCCGCGACGACTGCCTGAACGCCGAGGACGACCGGCAGGCCGACGACATGGAGACCGCGGTCGACCTGGCCCTGCTCGATCCCGGGGTCGAACTCTGCCTGCTGCGCGGGGGAGAGATGACCCATCCCCGCTATGCGGGCAAGCGGGTGTTCAGCTCCGGGATCAACCTCAAGAGCCTGCACGCCGGGGACATCTCGCTCGACAACTTCCTGCTGCGCCGCGAACTCGGATATCTGCACAAGATCTGGCGCGGCGTCCGCGTCGACGACGGCGCGTCCTGGCACTCGCCCGCCCGGGCCAAGCCATGGGTCGCGGCCGTCGACTCCTTCGCCATCGGCGGTGGCATGCAGGTGCTGCTGGTCGTGGACCACGTCCTGGCCGCATCCGACGCCTACCTCAGCCTGCCCGCGGCGCAGGAGGGCATCGTCCCCGGAGTCGCCAACCTGCGGCTGACCCGGTACACGGGGCCGCGGCTGGCCCGTCAGATCATCCTGGAGGGCCGCAGGATTCACGCGACCGACCCGGAGGCCCGGCTCCTCGTGGACGAGGTGCACGCACCGAACGAGCTGGACCGTGCCGTCGAGGACAGCCTCGACCGGCTGCGCGGGCCGGCTGTCGCCGCGAACCGGAAGATGCTGAACGCCGCCGACGAGGACATCGACGTATTCCGGCGCTATATGGCGGAGTTCGCGCTTGAGCAGTCGATGCGCACGCACAGCGCGGATGTCGTCGACAAGGTCGGCCGCTTCTCCGCCAGGGACGCGTCCGCCGCCTCCGTCACGTCAATGGGCAAGGCGCCGGGGTGATTTCGGCCTGGGGGCCGTGCTGGCGGCCCCCAGGCCGGCTGCTCTGCGAAAAGGCCCTGCCCCGGTATTGAATCCGGGGCAGGGCCTTTCGGCATTGCGGAGGGAGCCGCACTTTATTGTGCGCGGGCGGCCAGCTGGTCGACGAGCGATTCGGCGAGGGAGGCCGCGGTGGGAAACTCCCAGAGGGCGTTGGGGTCGATTTCGAATCCCACGTGGTCCTCGACCGTGGCGAGCAGGGTGATGGCCTTGATGGAATCCAGGCCGTAGGACGACATGGGTTCGGTCGGGTCGACGGCGGCCGGCGGCAGCCCCAGCTCCTCGGCCAGCTGGGCGCAGAGCCACCCCTGGAGTTCGGTGCCGAGCTCGTCGGCTCTGGCGTTCGGCATGTGAGTCCTCCTAATGAGGGTCTTGGTACAGAGGGGTCAGCAGGCCTTGGTGGAAGAGGTCCCGCATCGCCGCGCGGCGCACCTTGCCGCTCGTGGTGCGCAGGACGCTGCCGGGCTTGAGCAGCGCCACGCGGTCGACGCTGATGCCGAACTCGCGCCCCACGGTGTGCCGGATGCCGGCCGCCAGGGCGGCCAGCCCCTCGTGCTGCACGCGGCGCACCTCGTGCGTGACGACGACCATGGAGTCGTCACCCTGGGCGTATCCAGGACCGCCGAACACGACGCCGACGTTGCCCAACTCGGGGTGCTGGGCGCGCAGTTCCTGCTCCACGTCCTGCGGGTAGATGTTGCGCCCATGCGTGATGATCACGTCCTTGAGGCGTCCGTGCACGTAGAGCTCACCGTCGTGCAGCACGCCGATGTCGCCGGTGCGCAGGTAGCCGCTGTCGCCGTCCGCGGTGGCGGCGTCGAAGGTCTCCGCGTTGTCGTCGCGCTGCCAGTAGCCGGGGGAGATGCTGCGGCCGCGCAGCCAGATCTCTCCCAGGGAACTCTCCGGGAGCACCTCCCGGGACGTCGGTTCGACGATGCGAATCTCCGCCGCGGGGGTGGGGATGCCGCAGCTGACGATCTCGCGCGTCTGGGCCGCTTCGGTGGCAGGGGTGAACGTGCCCTGCGCGAGCGCGTCGAGGTCCACCTTGCGGGTCACGGGTGTGCGGCCCGGGTGGCCGGAGACGAACACGGTCGCCTCGGCGAGGCCGTAGACGGGAACCAGCGCCTCCGGGCGGAAACCCGAGGCCGCGAACTTCGCGGTGAAGCCGGAGAGGATGTCGGGAGCGATGGGCTCCGATGCGCATCCGGCCAAGTCCCAGTGCGACAGGTCGAGTTCGGCTGCCTGCTCCTCGCTGACCTTTCGAGTGCACAGCTCGAAGGCGAAGTTGGGAGCGAAAGAAACCGTCATGTCCTCCTGCTCGATCAGCTTCAGCCAGCGCAGGGGACGGCGGATGAACGCCAGCGGGTCCATCAGCACGCTTCGGTCGCCGCTCAGCAGTGGCCAGAGGAAGACGTTGAGCCCCATGTCGTGGTACAGCGGCAGCCAGCCGCCCGAAGGGCCGCGCCACTGGAGCGCCCGCATGCCCTCGCCGCCGTTGTACAGGAGATGGTCGTGGTGGATGACCGTGCCCTTGGGGGTGCCGGTCGATCCGGACGTGTACTGCAGCAGGGCGGTCGTCGAGCGGTCGAGCCGTGGGGGCGCCCAGGCCTGTGGATCGCCGAATCCGGGCTCGTCGCCGGCGGCGGTGCGGATCGTGGTGACCCCCATGTCCCGCATCCACGTGCGGACTTCGGCCAGGTCCCGGGAGGTGGTCAGCGCCGCGGCGGCGCCGGAGTCGGCGGCGACCGCGGCAAGCCGCTTGCGGTGGTGCGGATGGCGGCCCGGAAGCGGCGCCGGGACGGCGATCATCCCCGCGTAGAGGCAGCCGAAGAAGGCCGCGGCGAACTCAAGTCCGTTGGGGTGGAGCAGGAGCACGCGGGAGCCCGCCGGGACGTTCTCCTGCAGCCACGCGGCGCGGCTGCGCGCCTCCGCGTCGAGCCGGGCGTACGACCAGCGCACCAGGCCGCCGGTGAGGTCGTCGGGGTCGGCGAGGAACGCGACCGCCTCGGCGGTCGGCCGGTCCGCGACCCGCTCACGGAACAGCGTCACCACATCGGGTGCGTCGGCCAGGGATTGCCACATGGGTTCGTCCTCCGCGACTGACTGGGATCGGGACCGTGACGGACAGGTCCTCAAAGGGCTCAGGTTGGTTGTGGGGGTTCTCGACGTGCGTGATCGGGTCGTCAACCGGCGTGGACGCCGTCGAAGTCGACCTGGAGGCGCGAAGGACCGCGCAGGTTCAGATTGCGTTTGTAGCTGACGCCGCCGTCGCGAAGTCGCGGCCGGATCAGGAAGGTGCTGAAGAGTTCGAGGGCGATGGCGACCTCCAGGCGCGCGAGGCCCGCGCCGAGGCAGAAGTGCGCGCCCGCCGAGAAGGCCAAATGGGCGGGGGAGGCGGGGCGTTCGATGTCGAACCGGTCCGGGTCGCGGTACACGTCGGGGTCCCGGTTGGCGGCCCCCAGCAGGAACAGCACCGTGTCGCCGGGCCGGAACTCGGCGTCGCCGAGCGTGCCGTGCCGGCGGGCCACCCGGGTGGTCATCTGCACGGGCGCGTCGTAGCGCAGTACCTCTTCGACGACCGCCGGCGCCAGCGTGGTGTCGGCCCGCAGCCGGTCGAGCTGCCCGGGATGGCGCAGCAGGGCGAGGATCGCGTTGCCGATCAGGTTCACGGTCGTCTCGTGGCCCGCGTTGAGCAGGAGTACGCAGGTCGCCAGGACGTCGTCGTCATCGAGACGGTGCCCGTCCTCCTCGACCTGCAGCAGGTGCGAGACGAGGTCCTGCCTGGGCGCGCTCCGGCGCTCCTCGATCAGGCGCCGGAAGTAGTGGACGAACCCGGCGCGGGCCCGCGCGGCTCCCGGCGTCATCCGTCCGGTGGTGCCCAGCGGCGGATCCAGCGCCGTCGCCAGCTCGGACGACCAGTCCTGCAGGAGCTGGCGATCCTCGAACGGGACGCCCAGCAGCTCGCAGATGACCCGCAGCGGCAGCGCGTAGGCGAGGTCGTCGACGACTTCGAGCGTGCCTGCCTCGGCGGCGGCCCGGAACAGGTCCGTCGCGATCTCACGGATCCACGGCGCCATGCCGTCGACCTTCCGCCGGGTGAACGCGCCGGTCACCAGCCTGCGGTAGCGGGTGTGCTCCGGCGGGTCGAGGTGGAGGAAGTTCCGTGTCCGCGGCCCGCGCGGCGTGGGGGAGAGCGGAGCTCGGTCCCGGGCCGCGCTCATCGTCTGGTCACGGAGCAGAGCCGAGCACTGGTCGTGCCGCCCCACGACGAGGAGTCCGTCGAAGGGCGTATAGGGCGAGCGCCGGCGCAGCTTCTCCAGGGAGGGGTACGGGTCCTCCCGGTTGCCCGGATCGGTCAGGTCGGCGATCTCCTCCGGCAGCGGAGGTCGGCCCGACTGTGCCGAATCCCCATTTCCACCGGTGGTTCCGACCATCACGAATCCATTCTCATCGAAGTCGACGATCGCCGACAGTACCGGTGTGCGGGAAACTCGGGAATATCCTCCACCGGCGTTCAACCGCTGAAATTCCGCAGTTGAACAGAGGGGCCCGCAACTGAACAGTGCGGGCGGCCATTTGACGTCCAATCGGCGACTGGTCAGGATGGCGAACTGAAATGATCCGGAACACCGCTGTGGCCGAGGCTCATTCACCCTCCGAAAGGGAACGGACCGTGTCAATTGCGCTAGTCGGTTCCGGCGGAGATTCCGATGGAGACGTCGTGCTCGAAGAGTTGACATCGGCTCAGCTCGGCATCTGGTACGCACAGCAGATTGCGCCCGATGACACCCCGTACAACATCGCCGAGTGTCTCGAGGTCGACGGAGACGTGGATCCGGACGTCTTCGTCCGCGCCGTGCGGCAGGTGCTGGCCGGAGTCGACGCCTACCGGCTGCGTTTCCGGACGGTGGGCGGGCAGCCGCGGTGCTACGTCGACGTGAGCGCCGATGTCCCCGTCACCGTGGTCGACCTCAGCGCCGAGCCCGACCCGAGGGTCGCAGCGGAACGGTGGATGCGGGCGGAGCTGCGCCGGCCGGTCGATCTCACGGGCCGGGGCCCCTTGTTCGCCTGCGCCGTCCTGTCCCTGGGAGAGGGCCACCTGCTCTGGTACCACCGCGCCCACCACCTGATCATGGACGCGCACAGCGGCGCGTTGATCGCCGGCCGGGTGGCCGCCGCGTACTCCGCGCTGTCGACGGGCGCCGACCCTCTCGAAGCCGAGGCGTTCGAGCCGTTCTCGGCGCTGGTGGAGGCGGACCGGGACTACCGGACGTCCCCGGCCCTCGACGCGGACCGGGCGTTCTGGCTCGACACCCTGGACGGCCTGCAGGACCGGTCCACCCCGGAGGGAGTGGACGGACGGGCGGGATCGGGGAGGCCGGCGCGCTTGAGTGCCGAACTCGACCCGGGGCGCGGCGCCGAACTCCGGGACGCGGCCCGCCGCTTGAGGACGAGCTTCGCCGTCCTCGTCATCGCGGCGGCCGCCGTCCACGAGCACCGGACCACCGGGGCCCGCGACATCGTCCTCGGGGTGTCCGTGCCCGGCCGCGTCGGACGGCGTGAACAGCTCGCCCCGGGCATGACCGCGAACGTCATGCCGGTGCGTCTTGAGGTCACGCCCGACACGACGGTCGCCGAGATCGTCCGGCGCGCCGGACGGGCGGTCGCCCGAGGGCTGCGACACCACCGGTACCGCTACGCGGACATGATCCGGGACCTCCACATCGGCGACGGAGCCGCGCTGTGCGGGCTGATCGTCGATGTCATGAGCTTCGGCTACCCGACGCGATTCGGCGCTGCGGAGGCGACCGTCCGCAACCTCACCCAAGGACCGACCACGGACCGGCGGTTGGCGGTCTACGACCGCTCGCCCCGAGTGCCGATGCAGATCGACGTGGACGTCGACCGCGGCCGGAACGGCCCGAGAGCCGCCGGTGATCTGCTGCGCCGCTTCCGCCGGATCATGGACTGGATGGTGACGGCCGCACCGCAGGACCCGGTCGGCGCCGCGGAGATCCTCGACGAGGACGAGTGGCACCAGGTCGTGCGCGGCTGGAACGACACCGCGGCCGCGGCGCCGCGGGTGACCGTGCCGCAGCTGATCGACGTGCAGGCGGCGCGTACACCGGACGCCCTCGCGATCGTCTCGGCCGACGGCGCCCTGACGTACGCGCAGCTGAACGCCCGCGCCGAACGGCTCGCTCGCCACCTGGCCCGGTCCGGGCTGGGCCCTGAGTCCGTGATTGGGCTCTGCCTGCCGCCCGGCCCGGAGATGATCGCGGCGATCGTGGGCGTCTGGCGGGCGGGCGCCGCCTACCTGCCCATCGACCTCCAACAGCCGGTCGAGCGGACCGCGTTCGAGCTCGCCGACGCCCGAGCCGCCCTGCTCGTGTCCACCGACGAGCTCCTCGGGGACCTGCCGGCCGGACGGCTGCGTACCGTCTCGGTGCACGACCTGCCCGACCCCGGCGCCCCCGCTCCCGCCACCGTGCACGAACCGGGCGCTCTCGCGTACGTCATCTACACCTCGGGCTCGACCGGTACCCCCAAGGGCGTCGCCGTGACGCACCGCTCCCTGGCGAACTACGTGGCAGCGGTGCGCGACCGGCTCGACCTCGACGGCGACGGCGCCCGATATGCGGTGCTGCAACCGCAGGTGACCGACCTCGGATACACGATGGTGCTGTGCTCGCTGGCGTTCGGCGGGGAGCTGCACGTCCTCGACCCCGACACCGTGCTCGATCCGGCCGCGGTCTCCGGCTATCTCACCGACCACCGGATCGACTACCTCAAGGCCGTTCCCTCGCACCTGGCGGCGCTCTCGGCGACGGCGGGCCCCGAGGGTGTGCTGCCGGCGCGCTCCCTGGTGCTCGGCGGCGAGGCGGCGTCGCCGGACTGGCTCCGCACCGTGCTGGAAGCGGCCGGGCAGCGAGGCGTCTTCAACCACTACGGCCCCACCGAGACCACCATCGGAGTCGCCACCACGCGGCTGTCCCTCGCCGACCTCGCGGAAGGCGACGTCCCGCTCGGCGCGCCCATCGACGGCGCACGGTGCTACGTCCTCGACGATTCGCTGCGCCCGGTACCGGTGGGTGTGACCGGCGAGCTGTACGTCGCGGGCGACCCACTGGCACGCGGCTACGTGAACCGGCCCGGACCGACCGCCGAGCGCTTCGTGGCCTGCCCGTTCGAGGCCGGGACACGGATGTACCGGACCGGGGACCGGGCCCGCTGGATCGGCGACGGTCGCCTGGTGTTCGCGGGGCGCGTGGACGACCAGGTCAAGATCCGGGGCTTCCGGATCGAACCCGGCGAGATCGAGGGCGCGCTCGCCACCCATCCCGAAGTGGCCCGGGCGGTCGTCGTCGTACGGCAACAGGGGCCGGACAGCGGGCGGGCCGAGCCCGGCCGGGCGGAGCTGGTCGCCTACGTCGTCCCCCACGACCCGACGGCCGAGGACGGTCTCGTGGACCGGCTGCGGGAGCACCTGGTGGGCCGGCTGCCCGGCCACATGGTCCCCGCCGCGTTCGTCGTGCTCGGCGAACTGCCGCTGACCGGGAACGGGAAGCTGGACCGCAAGGCCCTGCCCGCGCCGGGCCGGGCGCCGGGCGTCGGCCGTGCACCGGTGAGCGCGCAGGAGGAACTCCTCTGCGAGGCGTTCGCCCGCGTGCTCGGCCGGGAAGTGGTCGGACCGGACGAGGACTTCTTCGCTCTCGGAGGCAACTCGCTCCTGGCCGTGGCCCTGGTGGAGGAGCTGCGGACGCGCGGGGTCTCCCTGTCGGTACGCGCCCTGTTCCTCACCCCGACCCCGGCGCGGCTGGCCGTGGTCTCCGGGCCGGAACCGGTGGCGGTGCCGGCGAGGCGGATACTCGAGGGCGCGACCCAAATCACCCCCGACATGCTGCCGCTCGTCGAGCTGGACGAGGCGGAGCTCGCGCGGGTACTGGCCCGGGTCGAGGGCGGGGCGGCCAACGTCGCGGACGTGTACCCCCTGGCGCCCCTGCAGGAAGGCATCTTCTTCCACCATCTGGCACGGGCCGAGGGCGACCCCGACGTCTACCTGCGGTCGGCGGTGCTGGAGTTCGACTCCCGAGAGCGACGCGACGGGTTCTTCGCCGCGCTGCAACAAGTGATGGACCGCCACGACATCTACCGCACCGCGTTCGTCTCGGACGGTCTGCGCGAGCCGGTCCAGGTCGTCGCGCGCCGGGTCGTGCTTCCCGTCGAGCAGGTCGTACGAGACCCCCGCCAGGACCCGGTGGAGCAGTTGCTGGCCGCGGCCGGGTCCTGGATGGAACTGGACCGGGCCCCCTTGCTGAGGGCGCACGTCCTCACCGAACCGGCCGACGGATGCTGGCCGGCCGTGCTGCGCATCCACCACCTGGTGCAGGACCTCACGACGCTGCGGGTCCTCATCGAGGAGATCCGCGCGTTCACGGCGGGTCGGGGCGACCGGCTGCCGGCGCCGCTGCCCTACCGGAACTTCGTGGCTCAGGCGCGCCTCGGCACCCCCGCCGCGGAGCACGAGCGCTACTTCGCCGGCCTGCTCGGTGACGTCGCGGAGACCACGGCTCCCTTCGGACTGCTTGACGTGCACGGCGACGGCGCCGCGGTGCTGCGCGCGGGCGGCCCGGTCGACGACCGGCTCAACGGGCGGATCCGCGACCTGGCGTCGAAGTGCGCGGTGACCCCGGCGACGATCTTCCACCTGGCCTGGGCCCGCGTGCTCGCGGCCGAGTCGGGCAGCGACGACGTCGTCTTCGGCACGGTGCTGGCCGGCCGGATGAACGCGGGCGCCGGCGCCGACCGGGTGCCCGGCCTGTTCCTCAACACCCTGCCGTTGCGCCTGGGCGTCGACGGGCGTGGCGTGGCCGACGCGCTGGCCGGGCTGCGGCGTCAGCTGGCCGAGCTCCTGGAGCACGAGCAGGCTCCGCTGGCCCTGGCGCAGAAGGCCAGTGCCGTGCCACCCCGCAAGCCGCTGTTCACCTCCATCGTCAACTACCGGCGCGACCCGTCCGCCGACGAGTCCGACCTCGGCCTCGAAGGAGTCAGGCTGCGCTCCGCCAAGGAGCGCACCAACTACCCGGTGACACTGATCATTCGGGACACCGGATCCGCCTTCGACGTCACCGTCGACGCGCTGGCCCCCGCCGACGCCACCCGGATCTGCGCACTGCTGACCACCTGTCTGGACAACCTGGTCACGGCCCTGGCCGACGCCCCCGCCACCCCGTTCGTCGCCGTGGACGTCCTCGCCCCCGCCGAACGCCGCCAACTCCTCGACGAGTTGAACCGGACCGCCGCGCCGGTCGCGGACGGGCCGGCATCGGTCCTGTCGGTGCCGGGGCTGTTCGCCGCGCAGGCGGCACGCACTCCGGAGCACGTCGCCCTGGTCTGCTCGGACGGCGAGATCAGTTACCGCGAGCTGCAGGCACGCTCCACTCGGCTGGCCCGCCAGCTGCGCGAACTCGGCGTCGGACCCGAGTCGGTGGTGGGCCTGTGCCTGCCGCGCGGCATCGAGATGGTGACCGCGATCCTCGCCGTGTGGGAGGCCGGGGGCGCCTACCTGCCCCTGGACCCGGCCCAACCAGTGGCCAGAACCGCCTACATGCTCACCGACAGCCGGGCATCGGTGGTGCTCGGTACCACCGAGGTCCTCGACGACATGCCGGCCACCGGCAGGGCCCGCATGGTCGCCCTGGACGACCCGGCGGTCGTGGCGGCGCTGGAGGCGCAGCCCACGACGGCTCTCGACATCGGCACGCAGCCAGGCTGCCCGGCGTACGTGATCTACACCTCCGGATCCACCGGGCGGCCGAAGGGCGTCGTGGTCACCCACGGGAACCTGGCCAACTACGTGCTCCACGCGCCGCGGCGCGTCGGATTCGGATCCGTCGGCGCCCGGTACGCGCTGCTGCAGCCCGCCGTGACGGACCTGGGGAACACCGTGATGTTCGCCAGCCTGACCACCGGCGGTGAGCTGCATGTGCTGGACGCCGAGGCGGCGACCGACCCGGTCGCGGTCGCCGGGTATCTGGCCAGGCACGGGATCGACTTCGTGAAGGTGGTGCCCTCGCATCTGGCGGCGCTGGGCGCCACCGGCGACCTGAGCTGGCTCCTGCCGCGGTGCGCGCTGGTGCTGGGCGGCGAGGCGGCCGCTCCCAGTTGGGTCGAGCAACTGCTCAAGGCGGCCGGGGACCTGCCGGTGTTCAATCACTACGGCCCCACGGAGGCCACGATCGGCGTCGTGACGGCACGGCTCGACCGAGCCCCCGTGATCGCCGGCACGGTTCCGATCGGGACGCCGGTCGCCAACACGGCGGTGCACGTGCTCGACGACGCCCTGCGGCCGGTGCCCACCGGGGTGGCGGGGGAGCTGTACGTGGCCGGGGCGCAGGTGGCACGCGGTTACGCGGGCCGGCCCGGCCTGACCGCCGAACGTTTCGTGGCCAGCCCGTTCGACGACGGCACGCGGATGTACCGCACCGGGGACCGCGCCCGCTGGTCCGACGGCGGATACCTGGAGTACCTCGGGCGGGCGGACGAACAGGTCAATATTCGCGGGTTCCGGGTGGAACCCGGCGAGATCCAGGCCGTACTGGCGCGGCACCCCGCCGTGACGCAGGCAGCGGTGATCGCCCGCGACGATGCGCGGGGGGACAAGCGCCTGGCCGCGTACGTCGTGCTGGAGGACCGCAGCGCCGACAGTGCTCTCACCGAGGCGGTACGGAAGTTCGCCCAGGAGAAGCTGCCCCGGCACATGGTGCCCGACGCGGTGGTGGCGCTGGCCGCCCTCCCGCTGACGGGCAACGGAAAGCTCGATCGCGGTGCGCTGCCGGAGCCGGACCCGGCGGCGGCCGCGGGCGGCGGACCGCAACCGGCCAACGCGCGGGAGGAGGCCTTGTGCGCGGCGTTCGCTGAGATCCTCGGCATCCCCGGGGTCGGCGTGCAGGACGACTTCTTCGTCCTCGGTGGGCACTCGCTGCTCGCGACCCAACTGGTCAGTCGGGTGCGCGTGGTGCTCGGTGAGGAACTCCCGATCCACGAGCTGTTCGACAAGCCCACCCCCGGCGCCCTCGCCGCCTGGCTGGCGACGCGGGCCGACGACCAGAAGCAGACCAGGCCGCGGCTGCGGCCCATGCGCGCGGTGGGCGTCCGGGACACCGCTGATCCCACGTCTCATGGGCTGACTTCATGGGACTCTTCGACAAGCTGACCGGAACCGTGCGTAGCTGGAGGCCCTTGTTCAACGTGCGGTGCGCAGGCATCGTCGACGCCCATCGGCAGACGGCGGCCCGCCGACCTGGCCTTCACCTGCGTGCACGTCGTCTCCGCCGCGCTCGGTCTGCCTGCCGGGGCGCCGCTGCCCGACGCCGCCGAGGTCACCGTCGATCTGCCGCTGGCCGGAGCGTCCTCCGCGTCCCGCGTGCGTGCCCGGGTCGTGCACTGGGAGCCCGCGCAGGAGTCGGGGGCGGGCGACATCGCTCTACGGGAACTCGTGACGGTACTGCGGGACGCGCGGCCGGTGCGGCTCGTCGAGGCATCCGACATGTGGGGGCATCCGGCGCGTGCCTTCGGTTTCCCCGCCGGGCGGCGCGGGGGCGCCTGGCACTCCGCGGTGCCGCGCGACCGGCAGGCAGGCGGTTGGGTGCAGGCGGACCTCGCCGCGGACGGCCGCTATCGGGTGACCGGCGGATTCAGCGGCGGCCCCGTGTGGGACGAGCAACTCGGCGGGGTGGTCGGCATGATCACTGTGGCCGAAGCGGGGGGAGCCGCCGGCCCACGGCAGGTCGACGGAGAGCGAGGAACTGGCCGCACACGTCGTGCGGGAGCAGCGCACCTGCCTGGTCGGCCCGTCGGGATGCGGCAAGTCGTCGCTCGCCCTGGCCGGGGCGGCCTCCTTGCTGCGCGCCGAGGGTTTCGCCGTCGCGGTGCTGCGGCCCGCGTCGCGCAGCGGCCCTGCCGCCGCGCTCGTCGCCGCCCTGATCCCGCTGCTCGAACCGGAGACGAGCGAATCGGAACGGCTCACGCTGCTTTCGCAGTTCGGCAGCATGCTGACCGGGGGCGGGCTTCCGGACCTCGTCGCCCAGATCCTCCGCCGCCGAACTGGCCGAGCTGGTCCTCACCGGGCGCCCACCCGGCCCCAGGGCCCTCGTTGCGGCGCGGGCTCTACGCGCTCGGGCCGCTCGGCGCCGATGGACTGCGGGAGATCGTCACGGCCCCCGCCGCCGCGATCCCCGGCGTCGACTACGAGTCCGGCCTCGTCGATGTTCTTCTCACGGACACCGGTGATGCCGCGGGCGCCCTGCCCCTGCTCGGCTTCACCCTCGACCAACCGTGGCGGGGGCAGACTGGCCCCGTTATGCGAAGCGTCGACACCAGCGGCCGCCGGGTCGCGGTCGCGGAGGACGGCTCAAGCGTGAGCGCGTACCCGCGCCTCGGTGTCGTCGACGGTGAGCCCACGCAGATCCTCGCCAGAGGCAGGCACAGGGCCGAGGATATTCGTCTGTACGCCGCTGGGGAGAGGCGCCGTATGCCGGCATCACTCAGAAAGAGCCGTACCCGACGTCGGGTGTGCCAGCGTCCAGGCTGTACGCGTTCGGTCGCCGGCAGTTGCTCGGTGGACTCACGGCCGGGTTCGGCCGGTGACCGGCTGGGGTGGCAGGGAATGCCTATTCCTCGACCTGCTCCGGGTCGATCGGAATCTCGCGTGCCGTGTTCTCGGCGCGCTCCTCGGCGATCAACTGTCGCGCCACGGTGCCGCAGCAGCGGTCGTACTGGTTCTGCCAGTCCGTCATGAACGTGTCGTAGCTGGACTGGCCGACCAGCTTCAGGTTCGACTCGTCGTTGTGCCAGATGCCGTTGCTCGTCCAGTTCGAGGAGCCGACGAATATGAGTCTGGCGTTGGTCGCACCCGCGTAACCGCCGCTGACCATCATGTACTTGTCGTGCGTGTAGTGCAGGGCGTTGCCGTTCGCGTCGGTGCCGCGGGAGGTGTCGTGCACGTCGATGTTCGGCCGGTCCTTCAGGTAGTTCTGCACGCTGCCATCAACCTGGCCGGCGGTGAAGAGTATGTGTATCTTGACGCCGGTCTTTGCCAGGCTCACCAGCTTCTTCGGCAGTTCCAGATAGTTCCGGTCGCCCGGCTTCCCGTGAGAGGTCCACTGGAACATGGCGATGTTGATCGTGGCCGGCGCCTTGATGTTGTTCAGGAAGTCGACCCAGGTGTCGCTTCTGGAGCGTGCCTTGGGCCACTGGTAGGAGGGCGGCGACAGCGTCGTTCTGGCGGCCGTGCCGCCGCTGGAGTTGTAGTAGTCGGGCACCAGCGGGCCCGGGCCGCCCTGTGCCCCCTTGGCCATGGCTGTGAAGTAGCGGAGGTAGGAGTTGTACAGGTCGACGTTGCCCTTGACAGTGGCGCCACTGTTCCAAGCAGTTTTGGCCTGGGCGGAAGTGGGGTTGGCACTGGTGACGGTCACCGTCCTGTTCGCGTCGCTCCCGCCGCTGAGCATGTAGTACTTGGCGTGCAGGGCGGAGCCGGAGTAGTGGGTCAGGCAGCCACCCGGGCACAGCGCGGCGAAGCTGGAGGCGCGCGGGTCGTTGCCCAACTCGGTGACCATCGACTGCCAGGTCGCGTTGTCGCTGTGAGAGTCCATCAGCGCCTTGACGATGACGCCGCGCTGGTGCGCGGCTATCAGGGCGCCTGCGAAGTCCGGTCCCGGCTGCGTGCTGCCTATCGAGTACATGGCGACGCGTATGGTCTGCCCGCAACTGGCGCTGTTGATCGATTCGATGATCGGGCCCATGACGTTCATCCGAGCGTCGGCGTCCTCCGGGTCGTTGAAGCTCGGGCCCGGTCTTGAGGTGAACGTCCGAGACTCGCAAGTGAGCGGAGCCTTGGCCTTCTTGACCGCCGCGTGCGCCGTTGTCGGCGCCAGCGCGGTGACGGCCAGCGCGGTGATCAACGTGAGTGTTCGCTTCATGGGTGGGCCCTTCGCTGGGGTGTTGGCGATGACGAGTCGGGGTGGTGGTGTGCTCGGTGTTTCGGTGTGGCGGGATCACCCGTCATCCGGCCGGGTCAACTGGCCGTATCACCCGTCCAGTTGGCGGCGTTCGCTGTGGCGACGCGGATGTGCGGCGGAGGCGGGGTGGGAGGGCGTATGCGCTTGGCCATGCGTTGAGCTCCTGCAGAAGACAGAGGTGTCCGGCCGGCATCCCGCGTCGATGAGGTGCCGGTCCGTTGGTGTTTGCCCGAAGCTGTTCCGGGCGTGACCCGCTGTTCGGCAAACAGGAGACTCGCGAAGGCGTTCGAGGGTTGCACGAGAAAGCAGGGGAGCGGCCGTGACGCTGCGCACGTTGAGCCAGAGGGCGGGCCAGTCGTCACGGGTGTTCGGTGCGCTGCTGGTGGGTCGGCCGGCTCGGGTGTCGTATCCGAGGGCGTCGGCCTTGAGGTCCCCCGTTTTGGTCTTCTCCCGTCATGATCCATAAGATCCGCCGATGATCATCAGACAACGGCTGGCGGCGGGCCTGTGCGCCCTGATCGCCGCCCTCGCCGTCGGCGGCCTGCCGCAGGCCCAGGCGTACGCCGATGGAGCCGACGAGAAACCGGCGCCTCAGGTCGAACTCGTCCTGGACGCAAGCGGATCCATGCGCGCCCGCGACATCGACGGCGGCTCCAGGATGGCCGCGGCGAAGCAGGCGTTCAACGATGTGCTCGACGCGACACCCGACGAGGTGGAGCTCGGGATCAGGACGCTCGGGGCCAACTACCCTGGAGACGACCGGAAGGCGGGCTGCAAGGACACCGAGCGGCTCTACCCGGTCGGTCCGTTGGACCGTACCGAGGCCAAGACGGCCGTGGCCACGCTGCAGCCCACCGGGTGGACGCCGATCGGTCCCGCCCTGCTCAAGGGTGCCGACGACTTCACCTCCGGCGCCGGCGCCAAGCGCATCGTCCTGATCAGTGACGGCGAGGACACCTGTCAGCCGCTCGACCCGTGCGAGGTGGCCCGTGAGATAGCCGCCAAGGGCATCGGCCTGACCATCGACACGCTCGGGCTTGTCGCCGACGCGAAGACGCGTGAGCAGCTGTCCTGCATCGCGGACGCGACCGGCGGTACCTACACCGCCGTGCACCACAAGGATCAACTCTCGGACAAGGTCGGCCAGTTGGTCGACCGGGCTGCCGATCCGGTGGTCACGCCGGTGGCTGTCGACGGCGCCGCGCAGTGCGCCGACGCGCCGCAGCTCAAGCCCGGCCTCTACACCGACCGCGAGAGGTTCGGTGAGCACCGCTTCTACCGCGTCGACGTCGAACCGGGACAGGAGCTGCGCGCCTCGGTGAGCGTCGCGGCCGACCGGGCGGTCAATCAGGACTACGGCGTGCTGCTGCGCGCACTGACCACACACGGCCGGGAGATCGTGCGCGGGCAGGAGGCGGGTGACGGCCGCACCGACGCCCTCTCGACAGGCCTGCGTTACCCGAAGGCCGAGCAGGACGACGACACGGATGAGACGCAGGCGGAGACGGTCTGCCTCCAGGTCTCGAATTCCTTCTCCGCGCCTGCCTCGGTGAAGACGGCACCCGGCCTGCCGGTCGAGCTGACGGTCGACCTGGTGGACGGCCCGAACCAGGCATCCGACGTGGCCGCGTTCGGGCTGGGCGACGGCTGGTGGCTGCTGGCCGCCCTGGTCGTGGTCGGCTTCCTCGCAGGTGTGATCTGGGGCTGGCTCTCGCGCTGGCGTGTCGCTGTCTGGAGGACGAACTGATGCAATACGTAACGCTGTTGGGGCGTACGAGACAACTGGCCGGCGGTCTCCTGGGTGCCGCTACCGCACTGCTGGCGCTGGCCGGACCTGTCGCCGCGGACGAGGGTGACGGTGCCGCGCAGAAGGCGCCGAAGGAGGCGGGCACGTCGTTCCGTACGGCGGCGCAGATGCAGCAGGACCAGAAGGCGACGGCGAACGCGTCGACGGGCGACTATCTGTACTGGTCGTTCCCGGCCGACACCGGCGAGCGCCCGACGGTGAAGGCGACCGTCGAGCTGCCCGAGTCGCAGGCCCGGCACGGCGCGCAGACCTGGCGCATCGACGTGTACGACGGACTGCGACGCCGCCAGCCCTGCCAGTACGGAATGCAGACACGTGCAGTCGAGGCCGCGGCGAACCGCGTGGAGCTCGCCTGCACGGTGCGTACGGTGCGGGCCTCGGCGGACGCCTGGAGCAATGACCCACTGCCCGGCACCTACTACGTCCGCCTCACCACGACCTCGCTCGACGACGCCGACCTGGGTCAGCCGGTGACGGCGTCGGTGGAGGCCCACTCGAAGGACATCGGCGGCGCGGCGGCGGTCGACGGCAGCCTGTCCACCCCGCTGGTCCCGGGCACGACCAACTCCGCCGAGCAGGCCGCTCCGGTGGACGGCTGGGCCTCGGCCTGGTGGACGAGCCGCTGGCTGTGGACGGCGGCGGGCGCGGTGCTCGCGGCGCTGGCGGGCATCGGAGGTTACGCGCTGACACGAGGAGGAGGCAGGGGCCGCCCGGCGGGAGTCTGACCGTGTGAGTGCCGATGATCCGTCCGTCCGGCCAGGTCAGGGCCTGATGGCCTTTCGGGTCCGCGCGCAGGAGTGGCTCGGTTCGGAGCCCGCCCGACCGGCGTGCGCCGGTCGGAAAGGATCGTGCCCCCTACCCCCTACCCCCTAC
>NZ_JBEOVM010000069.1:0-34225 GCF_040295505.1 Streptomyces sp. NPDC002790
CTGTTATGGCGCCCCCCCCCCCCGCCCGGGCGGCGCGGGCCCCCCGGGGTCCGGGACGGAGCCCCGAGGCCGTAACGCCGGTGCCGTGGAGGGGGACGTAGCATGCCGGGCGTGACGAATGACCCGCTCACCGAGGCCATCGGACTGACCGACCTCATGCCATGGTCCGTCGCACCCCTGCGCCTGGGCCGCACCTGGCCCGTCTCCCCGGACCCCGCTTCCCTGAAGACCCGTTGGAACGCCTTCGTGGCTGCCGACGAGGCCGAGCGCACCGCACTCCTCGAACCCTCCCGCGCCCGCACCCTGCACACCGCCACCGCCCAACTCCCCGGCCAACGCACCGGCACCGAACCACTCGCGCACGCCCACGGCCCCTGCCCGGCCCCCGTGCCACTGCTGCACGGCCCGTTCGACGAGCAGTGGCTCATCCCGGACCAGCGCCTGATCGACGCCGCGCGCCCCGAACTGTGGCGGGTCGCGGACGAGCGGCAGCTGTTCCTCGTCGAGCAGAGGTACGCGCCCGATGCCGCCGGCCCCGCACTACTGGCGTCCACCGTGCTCCCGGAGGGCCGCGTCCGCCCGCTGTACCGCCGCCCCGGCGGCGCGGAGCCGAACGTGGCGCCGGGCCTGCTCACCCACCTCTCCGGCGCGTACGACCAGGAGGTGACAGCGGCCGAGCTGTTCGCGTGGATCCTGGTGACGGGCACCCGCGACGGCTCGCGCGGCATCCGCGTGCCGCTGCCTGACGCCGCCGACGTATGGGCGCGCGGCGTGGAACTCGGCCGCCGTGTCCTGTGGTTGGAGCGGCGCGGCACGGACGCCGAGCGCCCCAAGCTGCCCGGTGGCCGCCGCCCGTACGTACGCGCCCCGCTACCGGCCCGGCCGACGGAGATCCTCTACGACCGCGAGGAGGAGGCCCTGCTCGTCGGCGACGGGCGGGTGTCCCCGGTCCCCGCGGCGGCCTGGGACTTCCATGTCGGCGGGGTCCGGGTCCTGGAGCAGTGGTTCGCGCGCCGCACCGCACCTGCCGAACCCGGCACACTCGCGGCCCTGCGCCCGGCCACCTGGCCGCAGCCGTGGACCTCGCAGCTCCTGGAGCTCGTCACGACCCTGACGCTGCTCGCGGAACTCGGCCCTTCACAGGACGAGTTGCGGGAGGCCGCCCTCGCGGACCCGATGACGACGAAGGACCTGGAACGGGCACACATCCTCCCCGTCCCGGACTCGGCCCGCCGTCCCGCCTCCGTCCTCGACCACCAGGAGGAGGGCCCGGGCGGCCAGTTCGCGATCCTGTAAATCCCGAGAGGTCCGGGAGGGCGAGCGCTCCCGGCGCCAAAGCGCGAACCCCTGGGCGACTGTCGGCCCGGGCCATCAGGAAGCGGGCGCGGGCGACCCGTTCGCCCGGCTCCCAGGTCACCCGGCGGGCACGCTCACTCCGCCGCGAACCCCTCCAGCGTCCGCCGCAGCGCCCGCTCGAACACGGCCTCCAGGTCGATGGGCCCGGCGTCCTCCGCGAAGGACGCCGCGAGCCGCGGGTACCGGCCCGAGGCCACCTGCCTGCCCAAGTACGCGATCCGCGCCGCCTGTTCCTGCTCGGCGCTCCACGGCAGGGAGCGGGTCCGCTCGGCCGTGGCGATCTCGTTGGCCACGTACGTCGTGACCACGCTGGTCACCGCGGCGACCAGCTCCATCTTCGTGCCGTACGGCAGGTCGAGCGGATCGAGGCAGGTCAGGCAGTACTCCAGGTAGGCGAGGGCGTTCGGGCTGAACCCGTAGACCGGTGACATCAGGCCCGGCATCCAGGGGTGCCGATGCATCAGCGCCCGCGCCTGCCGGGCGAGCCCGAGCACATCCGCCCGCCAGTCGCCGCTCGGCCCGGGGAACTCGTACTCGGCACTGACGGCGTCGACCATCAGCTCGTACAGGTCCTCCTTGCGCGGCACGTAGTTGTACAGCGACATCGTGCCCATGCCCAGCTCACCGGCGATCTTCCGCATGGACACCGCGTCGATGCCCTCGGCATCGGCGACGCGCACCGCCGTCGCCGCGATGTCGGCCCTGCTGTGCGCGGGTCTCGGCCCCCGCCCGGCGCGCTCGGGGCGCGCCCAGATCACTTCGGGTTCGGCCGCTCGGCCCGCCATTGGTCATCACCTCGCGCACCATCCTAGTTACGTACGCCGTACGTAATGCGCTACGGTGGGGTCATGACTTCTACGTACGCTGTACTTAGTGAGGGTCTGGAGAAGCGCTTCGGCAGGGGGCCGAAGGCCGTGCACGCCGTGCGCGGCCTGGATCTGGCGGTCCGCGAGGGCACGGTGTGCGGTCTGCTCGGGCCGAACGGGGCAGGCAAGACGACCGCCGTCCGGCTGCTCACGACGCTGCTGCGCCCCGACGCCGGCACCGCGCGTGTCGCCGGGCACGACATCACCGCCGCCCCGCAGTCCGTCCGCCGCCGCATCGGCGTCACCGGCCAGTACGCCTCGGTCGACGGCGACCTCACAGGACGCGAGAACCTGCGCCTGTTCGCCCGCCTCCTGCGCGCGCCGCACGCCCGTGCCCGCGCCGACGAGCTGATCGAGCGCTTCGAGCTGACCGACGCCGCCGACCGCACCGCGCGTACGTACTCCGGCGGCATGCGCCGCCGCCTCGATCTGGCCGCGAGCCTGCTCACCCGCCCCGCCGTCCTCTTCCTCGACGAGCCGACCACCGGCCTCGACCCACACAGCAGGAACGGCATCTGGGAGACCGTGCGCGAGCTGTCCCGCGAGGGCACGACCGTCGTCCTCACCACGCAGTACCTGGAGGAGGCCGACCAACTCGCCGACGACATCGTGCTGATCGACGAGGGCCGCGCCGCCCACTCGGGCACGCCCGCCGAACTCAAGGCGCAGATCGGGCACTACGCGGAGGTCGTCGTGGCACAGGAGGCGGGCGAGCGGGCGCTGCACGCGGCGGCCGTCGTCCTCGACCAACTGACCGGCACCCGGCCCCGGTTGGACACGGAGTGCCGCACCGTGGGCGCCGTCGTGCTCGACCCGGCTCTCACCCTCCCCCGCGTCGTACGCGAACTCGACGCGTCCGGCGTCCCGTTGCTCGATGCGACGCTGCGCCCGCCCACGCTCGACGAGGTGTTCCTGCGCCTCACCGTCACCAGACCTCAGGAGGTCGCCGCATGAGCACCGCCATCCTCTACGACGGTACGGCCGTGCTCGGCCGTCACCTCCAGCGCCTCCGGCACGCCCCGGCGATCCTGATCATGACGCAGACCATGCCGATCGTGTTCCTGCTGTTCTTCGGATACGTCTTCGGCTCCGCGCTCGCCATGCCGGGCGCGGAGTACCGGGCGTTCCTGGTGCCGGGCATGCTCGTGGCGACCGCGGCCAACGGGATCATGACCGGGATGTTCGGCGCCGCCCAGGACTCGCACCGGGGCGTGATGGACCGCTTCCGCACGCTGCCGATGAGCCGGGCCGCGGTGCCGCTCGGGCAGGCGGTCGCCGATCTGCTGACGACCGCCGTCGGCCTGGTGCCGCTGGTGCTCGTGGGGCTCGCGATGGGCTGGCGGATCGAGGGCGGACTGCCGGGCGCACTCGGCGCGTTCGGGCTGCTGCTGCTCCTCCGGTTCGCCGCGACGTGGGTCGGGATCCTGCTCGGGCTCGCCTCGCAGAGCGAGGAGGCGGCGGGGCAGCTGGGCGGCGCCACGTTCATGCTGCCGCTACTGTCGAACGCGTACATCCCGACCGACGGGATGCCGGGGTGGGTGCGCACCCTCGCCGAGTGGAACCCGATCAGCGCCGTGGCCACGGCCGTGCGCGAGCTGTTCGGCAACGCGCCGGTGCCGTACGGCGCGGCCTGGCCCGTGGCGCATCCGGTGGCGGGCTCGCTGGCGTGGTGCACGGTGCTGCTCGCGGTGTGCGTGCCGCTCGCCGTCCGCCGCTATGCGCGCGGCGAACGGTGAACGGGCCGTGCGTACCGGCTACTTCTGCGGCTCGAGCGCGGGGCCAAGGGAGGAGAACTTCTCCTGGGACACGATCCGCTTCGGCGGCCAGGTGATGTTGTTCGGCGGCCACTTCTGCCCGGTCTTCTTCAGGAACCACTCGGGCGGCTCGTACATGGGCGGCTCATAGCCGTCCGGGATCGCCGTCTTCCATTCGACGTCCTTCGTACGGTCCTTGAACTCGTCCTTGATCGCCTTGAGCCGCTCCGGCTGGGTGATCAGGTCGACCGCCGTGGCGGCGAGGTACTTCGCGGCGGCGAGCACCGCGGCCTGGCCGGGCGCCGCGGCGGCGCAGGCGGCCGTGGACCAGGTGTGCATCTTCGTGCCGATCGGGGCGAGCGCGGAGCCCATCGAAACGGTCGGCGCGTTCCAGCTGATGTCCGCGACGTCGGTCGAGCCACCGCCGAGGAACACCGGGTCCGGCGGCGTGAGTTCGGCGACCTTGTCGTGCATTCCGGACTCGGGGAGACCCAGGGACTTCTGCAGGTCCTTCGCCAGCTGATGGGCTTCAGCGTTGAATTTCGGCGGGCCGATCTGCTGCATGTTGTCGTGCAGCAGCTCCGCGAAGGACCTGGACGGCAGCTGGTTCCAGCAGGCGGAGGTGATGCGGTGCTGCACCTTCGTCTGCGAGGCCTTGGCGGCGGCCTCGGAGATCGCGATCACCTTGTCGAGCAGCACCTGGACGCGGGCGGTGCTGCCCTCGCGCACGTAATAGCTGATCTCCGCGAGTTCTGGGGTGACGTTCGGGATTTCGCCGCCGTTGTTGATCACCCAGTGGAGGCGGGCGCTCGGCGCCATGTTCTCCTCGCGCAGGAACTCCGACATCGTCGCCATCATCACGGCGGCGTCGAGCGCGGACTTGTTCCCGAGCGGGGTGCCGCCGTGACCGGCGACACCGAGGAACGTGAAGGTCACGGCGGTCATGGCGTTGGTGGTGCCCCAGCCGGTGGCGTTGGCGGTGGAGGGGTGCCAGTCGAGGAAGGCGTCGAGACCCTCGTACACGCCCTTGCTGACCGCGTACGTCTTGCCGATCAGGGCCTCCTCTGCGGTGGAGCCGAAGAACTTCACGGTGACCGGGAGCTTGTGCTGCTTGGCGGCCTGCGCGACCGCGGCCGCCGCGGCGGCCGCCGCCGTGCCGAGCGCGCTGTGCCCGCAGCCGTGTCCCGGGCCGTAACTCGGGGCGAAGGGGTCGTGGATGTACTCGCGCGGGTCGTGGTGGCCCACGCCCTTGTTCTGCGAGAGGCCGGGCAGCGCGTCGTACTCGCCGCTGAAGCCGAGCACCGGGCCGCCGCTGCCGTAGGAGTAGGTCGCGGTGAACGCGGTCGGGAAGCCGGCTGTGCCGAACTTCACGTCGAATCCGGCCCGTTCGAGGAAGCCGGCCTCGGCGAGCGAGGAGTTCCACTCGCGCAGCGACAGCTCGGCATGCTCCCAGATCTCCTCGTTCAGGCCGGTGATGCGGGAGCTGTTGGCGCCGATCCAGCCGAGGGCGGCGGACTTGGCGGGGCTGTCCTCCGCGAGGCCTTCGGGCGCCTTGTACTCGAGCGGGGCCGCGTCGGCGCCGTCGGCCGCGGCGGCCATCGCCGGGTCCGCCTGGGCGGTCATCGCGGCGGTGGTCACTCCGGCGGCGCCGAGCATCTGCATGATGCGGCGTCTGCTGATCTGCGGTCCGGTCATTGCCGCGGGTATCTCGTGCTCGTGATGGTCGTGCAGGTCACACACGCGTACCTCCCGGGGGTGAGGTGGGTGTAGCTGTAACTGCCAACGAAGATCACGCGCCACATTGGACCCTGGAGATTGCCCCGTCAACACCCGTGCGTGACAAGGGCGTTACGCGATGTATGGGTGAGCGGGCACGACAAAGGCCCGCATCGTCCTCCTTGCCGGAGTGTCCGCCGCGTGCCGTGGGGATGACGGTCGCTGTGCTGCGTGGCGATACACCGGACGGCGCGGAGGCGCGATACGAGCCTTGTCCTCTACTGGGGCGGCGCTTCCTAGTGGCCGCCGAACAGCGTGCGGCGAAGCCGCCGCAGGGGCGCGAAGAGCGAGACCCTCCGCATACGTGCGCGACTACCGCTGCGCTCGTGCGCCGCGTCCCGCGTGGTCAGCTCGCGCATCAGTGACGTCGCCTCCATCGTCTCGCGCTGCGGGACGGCAGGGCCGCCGAGCACCGAGAGATGGCGGTCGAGACGCGAACTGGTCGCACCGTTCCCGCAGGTGATCGCAGGCACTCGCGGCCTGCTGCGCACTGTTATCTGTTCCATGTCACTCCCCACCCGTACGAGGGCACCCGGCCCGGGCAGGTTAACCCTATCGCCCCAGCGCGGCACTCGTGCATCCCGGTGGCAGTATTCACCTCCCTCGTAAGGGGGTTGACGGTTCGAAAGCGATCACTCTCCGAATCCGACCGATTCCAGGGCGAGTTGGACAAGTGGGGCTCCTGTGGGGCGCGCGGAACCGCCGTCCGGCTCCGTTGTGACGGCGAGTGAGGAGGCGTCCGAAGTCAAGCCGGTGGCCACCACGGGCGTGTCGGAGCCGCCCTCGGGCAGCACACCGAGGGAACGCGGCGGTGCCGAAGGGGCCATCAGCCACAACTGGTGGACCCGGCCGCGGGGCGGCGCTTCGAGACCTGTGACAGTGATCACCGCACTGCCCCGCTCGGGCGACGCGACCACGTTCAGTCCGTCGGCGCGGACGGCACCGGCGTCCGGCGCCGCGAGCACCCGCGCCACCTCGCGCGCGGCGGCCCGCTGCGCGTCGAGCCGGTCCGAGGTGCGCTCCAGTTGCACGGCGAAGAGCGCGGCCACGGTGAGCGCGCCCGCGCCCGTTGCCACGCCGAGCGGAATCAGCAGCCCACGCGCGCGTGGCGCCGGTCGCTCCACGGTGGCCGCGGGGGCCTGAGCGGTGATCCGTACGGCGGTCAGCACCCGCTCGCGCAGTTCGGCGGGCGGCGCGACCGCGGCCGAGCAGGCGAGCCGCACGGAGCTCTCCGTCAGCGCACGCACCTCGTCGGCGCAGGAGTCGCAGCGCGCCAAGTGCCGCTCGAGCCGGGCCCGTTCGCGGTGCTCCAGGGCATCCAGGGCGTAGGGCGCGGCGAGGGAGTGGACACGCGGGGCCCACGGGACGCGGTGAGGCTTCGGGGTCCGGTCGTTCATGCGGCGTCCCCCAGGCAGGCGCGCAGCCGGGTCAGCCCGTCGCGCATCCGCGTCTTGACGGTGCCGAGCGGGACGGAGAGGCGCTGCGCGACTTCCCGGTAGGTGTACCCGTCGTAGTAGGCGAGGGTCACGGAGCGGCGCTGGAGTTCGGTGAGCCCTTCGAGGCAGCGGCGGACCCACTCGCGGTCCAGGTTCGTCTCGACCTGCTCGGCGACCTCGTCGAAGGCGGTGCGGTGCCAGCGGCTCACGGCCCGCTCCTCGCGCTCCCTGGCCGCGCGGGCGCTGCGCACCCGGTCCACCGCTCTGCGGTGGGCGTGGGTGAGCACCCAGGCCATTCCAGTACCCCGGCGCGGGTCGAAGCGGGCGGCGTCCCGCCACAGTTCGAGGAACACCTCCTGGGTGACCTCCTCTGACTGGGCGGGGTCGCGCAGCACCCGGAGCACGAGCCCGTACACCGCGCCCGACACCAGCTCGTACAGCTCCTCGTACGCCCGCACGTCGCCCTGCCCGACCATCGGCAGCAATTTGTCCGCCCGCATCGGTTCCCCTCCCGCCCGGTGGCGCGGCCCGGTGCCGCGCCGCCCCCACTACGTGGTTCGCGGCCGGGCCCGGTCCGGATCGGGGACGCCGCGAAGTTTCGTGAAGGAAGTACGGGCGGACAGGGGTCCGGCACCCAATTCGCGGTCGACCAATCCGCCGGGCGCGGCGCGCCGAATGGCTTGGCGTCAACCGCACTTCGTGCACGGACCGCGTGAGGACGGACCCATGACCTCTCAGTCAGCGAAGCCATCGAAAGCACCGGCTTCGGCAAGCCCAGACACGGCACGCGGCACTGCGCGCGTGCGGATACGGCGCCGGGGGCAGAAGCCCGCCCTGGCGCTCCTGGTCTGCGGCGGCCTCGCCGTGGGCGGTCTCACGGCCGCCGGCGCGACCGGTGTCGGCCCGCAGCGGGCCGAGGCCTCCAGCCACCGCGAGGCGCCACTGATCTCGGGCCAGCCCCAGTACGACAACACGGACGTGTACGCGTTCGTGAGCCCCGACAAGCCGGACACCACGACCCTGGTGGCCAACTGGACCCCCTTCGAGGAGCCCGCGGGCGGCCCGAACTTCTACCCGTTCCCCGAGGATGCCCACTACGACCTGCACATCGACAGCGACGGCGACGCGCAGGGCGATCTGCTGTACCGGTGGACGTTCAAGACCCGGACCAAGAACGGGAACACGTTCCTCTACAACACCGGCCCGGTGAACAGCCTCGACGACCCGAACCTGAACGTCACGCAGACCTACGACATCGATCTGCTGCGCCTCAAGGACCAGAAGATCGTCTCGAAGTCGAAGATCGCCGACGACGCCCCGGTGGCGCCGTCGAACGTCGGCAAGGCGTCGATGCCCGACTACAAGAAGCTGCGCGACCAGGCGGTGAAGAAGGTCGGCGGCGGCGTCACCTCGTACGTGGGCCAGGCCGACGACCCCTTCTTCCTCGACCTGCGCGTCTTCGACCTGCTGTACGGCGGGAACCTCTCGGAGGTCGGCCGGGACACGCTCAAGGGCTACAACGTGAACACGGTCGCCCTCCAGGTGCCCACCGCGTTCCTCACGGAGTCGAAGGACCAGCCGACCATCGGCGTGTGGTCGACGACCTCCCGCAAGGACGCGAAGGGCGACTGGACGCAGGTGTCCAGGCTCGGCAGCCCGCTGGTCAACGAGGTGGTGAACCCGCAGAAGGTCAAGGACCGCTTCAACGCGTCCGCGCCGTGGAACGACAGCCAGTTCCTGCCGTTCGTGACCGAGCCCGAGCTGCCCAGGCTCATCGAGTCGATCTACAAGATCAAGGCTCCGAAGACGCCGCGCAACGACCTGGTGGACGTCTTCCTGAAGGGCGTGAAGGGCCTCAACCAGCCGCCGGGCGTGCACCCCTCGGAGATGTTGCGCCTCAACACGTCGATTCCACCCACGAGTTCACCGAAGCGTCTCGGCGTCCTCGAGGGCGACAAGGCGGGCTTCCCGAACGGGCGCCGGCTCTCCGATGACGTCGTGGACGCCGAGCTGCAGGTCGTCGAGGGCGAACTCCTCGGCAAGAAGAACGACCTGGGCGACGCCGTCGACGCCAACGACAAGAAGTTCGATTCGTCGTTCCCGTACGTGGCGCTGCCCACGGAGGGTTCGCGCGGCCCGCTCGCCAAGAGCAAGTCGCAGAGCGACACCGAGGTCCGCGACCAGCTCACCGGCAGCTCGGTGTCCTCGGGCTCCGGCGACGACAACACGCTCGTGACGGCGTCCATCGCGGCGGCCGGCGCCGGCTTCCTGCTGATCGGCACCGGGCTCGTGTGGTGGCGCAGCCGGAGCAGGCGGCGCGCCGGGTTCGGCCCGCCGTACTCCATGTGAGCCGTCCCCGGAACGGCGCGGCCCGCGTGCTTGATCCTCCACCGCGGGCCGCGCCTCCCACTCGCACATCCGTATCTCCATCTCTCGGAATTCGTCCCAAGGAGCGCGCATGCAGGCCTTGTCCGGCAAGGGGTCAGGGGCGTCGGGGCTCGGGCGGCTGCTCGCCCTGGGCGCCGCGCTCGCCCTCGCCCTCACCGCGGGCGCCCTGGTCACCGACGACGGCTCGCCGCCGAAGGCCGTGACCACGGGCACCGCCCCGAACCCGGCACCGGCCCGGCTCGCATCGGGCGACCTCGACCGGGGCGTCTCCGAGCTGCAGAAGCACCTGAAGGCCCGGCCCAGGGACGACGCGTCGTGGGCGTCGCTCGGCACGGCGTACGTCGAACAGGCGCGGGTGAGCGCGGACCCGTCCCGCTACCCGCAGGCCGAGCGCGCCCTGGCCCGCTCCCTGAAGCTGCGCCCCGGCAACGACCCGGCGCTCGCCGGGCAGGCCGCACTCGCCGCGGCCCGGCACGACTTCGACGGCGCACTGCGCCTCACACGCAGGGCCCTGAAGGTCAACCCGTACAGCGAGGCCGCGCTGGCGCTGCGCGTCGACGCACTCGTCGAACTCGGCGACTACAAGGGTGCGTTGAAGGCGGTCGACGTCGCGGACTCGCGCCGACCCGGCATCCCAACCTTCACCCGCTTCGCATACGTACATGAGTTGCGCGGCGACGCCACGACCGCCCACAAGGTCCTCTCCCGGGCCCTCACCAGCGCCACATCCCCCGGCGACGTGTCGTACGTGGCCACCGCCCTCGGCCAACTCGCCTGGCGCCAGGGCGAGTACAAGGCCGCCCTGCGGCACTACGCGACAGCCCTGCGCGCGGACCCGACCGCCGTCGCCGCCCTGGAGGGACGCAGCAAGGCGCGGGCCGCGAGCGGGAACACCGCGGACGCGATCCGTGACCTGAAGGCCGTCGTCGCGCGCGCCCCGCTGCCGACCGCGCTGGTGGAGCTCGGCGAGCTCTACGAGGCGCGCGGCGAGGACAAGGCGGCGAAGCGCCAGTACGCCCTCGTCGGCACCTGGCTGCGGCTCGCGCGCGCGGGCGGCGTCGACGTCGACCTGGACACGGCGCTCGCCTCGACGGAGCACGGCGACCGGGCCGCGGGCCTCAAGGCGGCGCGCGCCGAGTGGCAGCGCCGGCACACCGTGCACACGGCGGACGCGCTCGCGTGGGCGCTGCACGTGGGCGGCCACGACAAGGAGGCGTTGCCGTACGCGCGGCGGGCCACGGCCACCGGCTTCGGCGAGGCCGCGTTCCTCTACCACCGAGGCGTCATCGAACTGGCCGCGGGCGACCGGCCCAAGGGCCGCGAGCTGCTGCGCGAGGCGCTGGACCGCAACCCCGGTTTCTCGCCACTGGGCGCGAAGGCGGCACGTGCGGCGCTGGCCGGGGCGACGGGGAAGGGGGCGGGGCGATGAGCCGCATACGGCATATACAGCACAACGGGCGCTGGAAGCGATACGTCGCCCTGCCCGCGGTCCTCGCCGCCGCCACGGCCGGGCTCCTCCTGGCCGGCTCCCCGCAGGCCGCCGCCCACCCGCTCGGGAACTTCACCGTCAACCACTACGACGGTCTGCTCGTCGCCCCCGGTGGCCTGCGCGTCGAGCACGTGGAGGACCTGGCGGAGATTCCGACGCAGCAGGTGCGGCCCGAACTCGACGCGCGGGGGCGGGCGGCGTGGGCGAAGGAGCGCTGCGCGAGCGCCGCGGAGCGCGCCGAGGCCGACGTCGACGGGCGGCGGGCCGCCCTTGACGTGCGTACGGCCGACGCGGTGCTGCGCCCCGGCCAGGCGGGCCTCAGGACGCTGCGCGTGGAGTGCGCGTTCACCGCGCCGCTGCCGCGCGGCAAGCACGGCGAGAAGGTACGCGTCGAGCTGCGCACCGGCGCCGCCGAGGGCCCGGGGTGGCGCGAGATCACGGCGCGCGGCGACCGGATGACGCTGACGGCGTCGAACGTGCCCACGACGTCGACGTCGGAGCGGCTGACGCGCTACCCGAAGGATCTGCTGTCCTCTCCCCCGGACCGGACCTCTGCCCGGGTCACGGCCGTTCCCGGCGGCCCGGCGGCCACCGGCTCGGGCTCGGGCGCTGACGCGAGCAGTGGCGCGACCCGCTCCGAGATCCTCCCCCGCGGCGCCGACCGCTGGACCGAGGCTCTCACCGGACTGGTGTCACGGCACGAACTCGGCCCCGGCTTCGCGGCGTTGGCCCTCGGCATCGCACTGTTCCTCGGCGCGCTGCACGCGCTCGCGCCCGGCCACGGGAAGACCCTGATGGCGGCGGCCGCGGCGGCCCGCAGCCGGGCGAGGTTGCGGGACGTGCTGCCGCTCGCCGCGTCGGTGACGGTCACGCACACGCTCGGCGTGATCGCCCTGGGCATCCTCGTCACGGCCGGCTCCGCCGCCGCGCCCTCGGTGATCGCCTGGTTGGGCCTGGCGAGCGGTGTACTGGTCACGGCGGCGGGGGTGGGCCTGCTCCGCAGGGCGTGGCGCCACCGCTCGGCGGCACGGGCACACACGCATGACCACGAGCACGCGCACACGTATGACCACGGGCTCGGCCACGATCACCACCACGGCCACACGCACCCGATGCCTCAACCCACCCTCCGCGGCACCCTGTTCCTCGGTTTCGCCGGAGGTCTCGTCCCCAGCCCTTCGGCCGTCGTCGTGCTCGTCGGCGCCGCCGCGCTCGGCAAGGCGTGGTTCGGCCTGCTGCTCGTGTTCGGTTACGGTGCCGGGCTCGCGCTCACCCTCACCGCCGTCGGCTTCACGGTGGTGCGGATCGGCGGCCGGATCGCGCAGTCCCTCACCGGCCCTCCCGTCTCCCACCACCGCCCTTACCGGAATCGCTTCGCGATACTCCCTCTGTCTCGGCCCGGACGCGGCCCGCTCGCCGCGTTCGTACGCCGTGCACTGAGCCGCGCGGTGCCGTTCGGATCGGCCTTCGTCGTGGTGGCCCTCGGCTGCGGATTGGTGTTCAGGGGGGCGGCAACCGCGCTCGGTTGAGCTACTTTTGTTCAGACTTGTCGTGCCGCGCTTGCTTGTCTTCCCACGAATGGGGGCGCCCGTGGTTGAGCGTGTGGTCGCCGGACGGTACCGGCTGCTCGACCCCCTCGGCGAGGGCGGCATGGGCACCGTGTGGCGGGCCCGCGACGAGGTGCTCGGGCGCGAGGTCGCCGTGAAGGAGGTGCGCGCGCCCGCCGGGCTCCCGGACGCCGAGGTACAGCGGATGTACGCGCGCCTGGAGCGGGAGGCGTGGGCGTCGGCGCGGATCAGCCACCGCAACGTGGTGACGGTGTACGACGTGGCCACCGAGGAGCAACGCCCTTGGATCGTCATGGAGTTGGTCCGCGGCGTCTCGCTCGCCGAGCAGTTGGACGCGGAGGGCCCGATGTCCCCGGCGCGCGCCGCGCACGTCGCCGCCGAGGTACTCGCCGCGCTGCGCGCCGCCCACGGCGTGGGCGTGCTGCACCGCGACGTGAAGCCCGCCAACGTCCTCCTGTCGAACGACGGCAGGGTGGTGCTCACCGACTTCGGCATCGCCATGGTCGAGGGGACGCAGGCACTCACCATGACGGGCGAGGTCATCGGCTCGCCCGAATTCCTTGCCCCGGAACGGGCGTTGGGGCGAACCCCGGGTCCCGAGTCGGACCTGTGGTCGCTCGGTGTACTGCTGTACGCGTCCGTGGAGGGGCACTCGCCGTTCCGGCAGGACACCCCGCTGAGCACGCTGCGGGCCATCGTGGACGAGGAGTTGCCGCCGCCGCGCCGCGCGGGGCCGCTGGCGCCCGTGATCGAGGGCCTGCTGCGCAAGGATCCGGCCGAGCGGACCCCTGCGTCCGAGGCCGAGGGGGACCTGCGCATCGTCGGTTCGGGCGGCACCCTGTGGGCGGGCCCGGTGCAGGCCTCCCCGCTCGCCGCGCAGCCGACGGTGACGTCGTGGCAGACGCCCGCGCACACACCTCCGGCCCCGCTCCCGATGGGCGCCCCGCAGACGGCCACCACGGCCCCGGTCCGCGCCGATCCCGACTCCCGATACCCCCGCCGCGCATCGATGGCCATGATCGCGGGCATCGTGGTCCTCCTCCTCGCCATCGGAGGACTCACGTACGCCCTGCTCAACCGCGATTCGAACCCGAACGGGAACACGAACAGCGGGGGCGGCACATCCGGGGGCGGGAACAGCGGGAGCACCTCGGGCGGCAACAGCGGCGGCAGTGGGGGCGACAACGGCGGCGGAACGACGGGCGACAACAACGGCAGCGGCGGCTCCACCAATGGAGGAAACGGCGGCAACGGCGACTCCGGCAGCAACGGCCACACGACCGCCCCAGCCCAGTCCGTCAAGGTCAACGTCCGTGCGGTGCGCGGCAGTTACTCGGGCCCGTGCCCGCCGCCGGCCGCGGCCGCCCCCGCGTTCGCCGCGACGATCACGGTTGGCCGCGCCCCGGCCTCCGTGCAGTACCGCTGGGTGGTGAGGGGCGGCACGGCATCGGACCCCGGCTGGAAGACGCTGACCGTCCCCAAGGGCGCAGCGAACAAGGCCCGTACGGTCACCACCACGCAGACGCGCTACGAGGCGGGCGGGACGCTGCGCGGCCAGATCGGCGTCGAGGTGCGCAGCCCGGTGGCGGTGACGTCCAACTACGTCTCGTACGCGATCACGTGCAAGGTGGTGACCCCGACGAGCGGGGCCACCACCGGTTCACCTACGTACTGAGGTCCGCGTACCGGGATCGGTTACGCGGCGGAGGCGAACACGGGCAGGTAGCCGCTCGACTGTCCGGTGGCCGTGGGGTGGTAGGACTCGCCGATGTTCGACCAGTTGACGCTGTGCAGCCACGCGGCGCCGGAGCAGATCTCGTGCCCGGAGAAGGTGCTGGTCACGTCGCCGAAGGCGAAGCCCCGGGTCGCGGCGTTCTGCTTGATGGTGGAGTTGAGGAGGTCAGCGGCGCCGTTGATGGCCGACCGCTCGCTCTCGGAGAGGCCCGCCACGCAGCTGCCGCTGAGCTTGTAGAAGCGGGGGTAGCCGAGCACCACCACGCGGGCGGCGGGCGCCTTCGTGCTGATCGCCGAGTAGACGTCGGAGAGTTTGCTCGGCAGCGTCGAAGTGACGTACGCGCGGGCCTCGTTGACGCGGTTCAGGCACGTCGACTCGGAGTACAGGATGCAGGTCGTCATGACGTCGGCGAAGCCCGCGTCGTTGCCGCCGATCGAGAGGGACACGAGTCCGGTGCCCGCGCCGAGCGGGCCGAGCTGATTGGCGATGACGTCACCCGTACGAGCGCCCGAGCAAGCGGTGAAATTAAAGCTTGAGGGTGAGTGGGCGGCCGCCCACAAGGCGGGGTACGCCTTCGTGGAGCGCTTGCAGTCGCCGCTGCCGGCGTCGTAGCCGCCGGCGCCGACGCCGGAGGAGTAGGAGTCGCCAAGGGCCACATAGCCCGTGGCGGCGGCGGAGTCGGAGGCTTGCGCGGCCGTCGCCCCGGTCAGGGCTGCCACCGCGGCAAGGACGAAAGAGGAGACGTGGGCCGCAATCCGGAAAGATCTCATGGAACCTCCCTTTAGCAGGATCAGCAGGGTCTCTGCTGACCGCCGTTGTTGCAGGTTCATGCCAGTGATATGACATACCCTCAGCTCACCGGCGCTACGCCCGTAGAGCGCCACCCAACTGGACTCCAGGGGTCCGTAGTTGCTCCCGCTCCGCTCCCGCACCGCCCCCCGAGTCACCCCTGCCGCGTCCTTGACGCCGCCCCGCCGACTGCGTCACATTGAAGCCCGGCATCCGGCGCTTCAGGGGGCAAAGTCGCCAATGCAGACCATCGGCATCAAGCCGTCTTCATCGGACGGCACATATCTGCTCGCGGGGGCGGGCTTCGTCGCGGGAGGCGCGGGTCTCGTCCTCGCGCTCTCGCACGCCGGATCCCCGCTGCGCGGACCACTCGCGCTCTTCTTCCTGCTCGCCGCGCCCGGCGCCGCCTTCGCGGCCGCCCTGCGCGGTCTCGACCCGTGGGCCCGCGCGCTCACCTCGACGGCCGGCGCGGTCGCGGTCGTCATGCTGATCGCCCAGGGCATGCTCGCCGTGCACTGCTGGTCGGTGACCGGCGGGGTGCTCACCGTGGCGGTACTCAGCGCTTCCGCTTTTCTTGTGCAATGGATCGTCCGGCGACTGCGTGGGGGCGCAGGCCAGGAGATTCGTAAACGGATCGGGAAAATCCACTAAGAGGGGACGCAAGTTAAGGGAATGGCCAAAACAATAAAAACGTGAGGCCTCGTTCCAGGTCTTGCCATACAGTCTCAATCATCAATACCGTCGTACATCCACCCGCATCGGACCAGCAGTAAATGCGATCTAGGGGAGGGACCGAGGTCGCGAAGGTCCGGAGCGGGGCGCGGCAGGGGGGTGCCGCGTTCCGGTGAGCCGCTCGCTTCGGCGTCCTGGGTCGCCGGGTCGCGTGCCGCGCGACCGGTCCGACAAACCGGTGTGCAATGCCAGCTCACCCGGCCTGCACGGAGAGCTCTTCCGGCGTGGCCGCACGGGGTGACAACCCCCCTTTCGAACCGGACACGAAGCCGGACCGCCCGGGGGCGGGCGGTCCACCGGACGAGAGGGACCAGACTCATGAGCAGTTCCGTTGTGCCTCCGGTGATACCCGAGGGGACACCACCGGAAGGCCGAATTCCCGCCCGTTACCGGGCCATCTCCACGCACATGGCGATCGCGCCGCGGGTCAGCGTGGTCATTCCGGCCATGAACGAGGCGGAGAATCTTCCGTACGTCTTCAAGACCCTTCCCGACTGGATCCACGAAGTCGTCCTGGTGGACGGCAATTCCACCGACAACACCGTGGAAGTGGCCAGAGAATTGTGGCCCGAAGTCGTGGTCGTACCGCAGCGCGGAAAGGGCAAGGGGGATGCCCTGATCACCGGCTTCAAGGCCTGCTCGGGCGACATCATCGTGATGGTCGACGCGGACGGCTCCGCCGACGGCCAGGAGATCGTCTCCTACGTCTCCGCGCTCGTCTCCGGCGCCGACTTCGCCAAGGGCTCGCGGTTCGCCAACGGCGGCGGCACGGACGACATGACGCCCATCCGCAAGCTCGGCAACTGGGCGCTGTGCTCGACCGTCAACGCGAAGTTCGGGGCCCGCTACACCGACCTCTGCTATGGGTACAACGCGTTCTGGCGGCACTGCCTCGACGAGATCGACCTCGACTGCACCGGGTTCGAAGTGGAGACCCTGATGAACATCCGGGTCGTCAAGGCGGGCCTGAAGGTCCAGGAGATCCCGAGCCACGAGTACCTCCGGATCCACGGCGCGAGCAACCTCCGGGCCGTGCGGGACGGGCTGCGCGTGCTCAAGGTGATCGTGCGGGAGCGCTCCAACCGGCGCGATCTCCGCCGCCGGTCGGCTGCGCCGAGGCTCAACCTGGTTCGGGGGGACGGGTCTTGACGGGGCGTCCGAATCAGGCCCCGCCGGCGTTTGAGGCGCGGGGTCCGGGGCAGAGCCCCGAGGCCGCAACCTTCTCGGTCGTCATCTGCGTGTACACCGAAGACCGCTGGACCGACATCCTCGCCGCCGTCGACTCCGTGCGGCAGCAGTCGTACTCCTCCCTGGAGACCCTCCTCGTCGTCGACCACAACCCGGTACTGCTGGAGCGCCTCGCCGCGAAGTTCGAGGGAGCGGCGGATACGAGGGTGCTGGCGAACGCCGGCCCGCGCGGACTGTCCGCCGGACGCAACACCGGGATCGCCACCGCCCGCGGCGACATCATCGCGTTCCTGGACGACGACGCCGTCGCCGAGCGCGACTGGCTGCACTGGTTCGCCGACGGATACGCCGACCCGCGCGTCCTCGCGGTCGGCGGGCACACCGAACCGATCTGGGCCTCGGGCCGCAGGCCCCTCTGGTTCCCGGCGGAGTTCGACTGGGTGGTGGGCTGCTCGTACAAGGGCCTGCCGCGCGGCAAGGTCGAGGTGCGCAACGTGCTCGGCGGCAACGCCTCGTTCCGGCGCCGCGCCTTCGACATCGCGGGCGGCTTCGCGACCGGCATCGGCCGCGACGGCGACAAGCGCCCGCTGGGCTGCGAGGAGACGGAGCTGTGCATCCGGATCACGCGGGCGAGACCGGACGCGGTGCTCCTGATCGACGACCGGGCCGTCATCCACCACCGGGTGCCGGCCGCCCGCGAACACTTCGCCTACTTCCGTACGCGCACCTACGCCGAGGGCCTCTCCAAGGCGCTGGTCGCCCGAAGTGTCGGCGCCGACAAGGGACTTGAGACGGAGCGCGCGTACTCGACGCGAGTGCTGCCGGCCGGAGCCGCGCGCGGTGTGCGGGACTTCGCACTCGGCCGGGCCGGCGGCGCGGGCCGCGCAGGGGCGATCGTGGCCGGGGTGCTGACGGCGGCCGGGGGCTATGCGCTCGGCACCTTGCGGGCGCGCGGCGCGGGCGCGACCTTCACCGTGGCGGAGATCGACGCGCCCGCGAAGGAATCCGGGAGAACGGAGGCGGCAGCGTGAGCGTGCAGCAGCGGAGGTCCGACGGCGGGTCCGTACCGATCCTCATGTACCACGCCGTCTCCTCCGACCCGAATCCCGAGACCCGTCAACTGTCGGTCTCACCCGCCCAGTTCGCCGAGCAGATGGAGCTGCTCGCCGACCACGGCTGCACCCCGCTGACCACCGCCGAGCTCGCCGGGATCTGGCGCGGCGGCGGCAGCCGGGCGCTCCCGGAGCGGCCCGTCCTGATCACCTTCGACGACGGTTACGAAGGTGTCCACACACACGCCCTGCCGAGCCTCGCCAAGCACGGCTTCGCAGCCACCCTGTTCGTCTCTACGGGGTGGTTGCGCGGCGCGTACGACACCGGGGGCGGGCTCGACACGATGCTCGACTGGGGCCAGGTGCGCGCGCTCGCCGGGCAGGGCGTGGAGATCGGCGGACACAGCCACACGCATCCGCAGCTCGACCAACTCGACGACACCGACCTGGAGTTCGAGCTGCTGCGCTGCCGGGACATCGTCTCCGGCGAGCTGGGCCTGCCACCGGTCTCCTTCGCGTATCCGTACGGCCACTCCGACCGCCGGGTGCGGCAGGCGGTGCGCGCGGCCGGGTTCGCCCAGTCGCTCGCTGTCGGCAACGCGCTCGCCCGGCGCCCGCAGGGCCCCTACGCCCTGCGGCGGGTCACCGTGCGCCGCTCGACCGACGTCACCGAGTTCGAGCGGCTCATCGACGGCCGCGCCATCGGCCGCGCCTTCGCCGGGGACCGCGCCCTCACCAAGGGGTACGCCGTGGTCCGCAGAGCCCGGCAGGCCGGCCGCAGGGCGGCAGCCCTGATGCCCGGCACGCTCCGCCAGAAGGGCCCACGTACCCGTGTCTGACACGACGACCACCCGCGCCCAGGGCACCCCGGCCACCACGACCGACACCGAAGCCCCGGCCCCCGCAGGACGCCGGCTCAGGCTGCCGCTGCCCCTGCCCGGCATAGGGCGCGGCAAGAAGGGCACAGAAGACGGCATGGGCGGGTCGGGGGGCGGGAGCCAGCTGTTCCGGAACGCCTATGCGCTGATGCTGAACACCGGCATCTCCGGCGTGCTCGGCGTCGGCTTCTGGCTGGCCGCGGCGCACTACTACACGGCGGACGCGGTCGGTCAGGGCTCGGCGGCGATCGCGGCGATGAAGTTCCTCGCGGGGCTCACCGCCGTGACACTGACCGGGGCCCTCGCCCGCTTCATCCCGATCGCCGGGCGCGCGACCGGACGGTTCATCTTCCGTACGTACGCGGGGAGTTCGGCGGTCGTCTCATTCGCCGCGCTGATCTTCCTGCTCACGCTCGACGTGTGGGGGCCCTCGTACCGCTTCCTACACGGAACGCTCAACGGCCTGGGCTTCATCGCGGCCGTCGTCGCCTGGTCGCTGCTCACGTTGCAGGACGGGGTGCTCACCGGGCTGCGCAGCGCGCTGTGGGTGCCGGTGGGCAACACGGTGTTCTCGCTGGTGAAGCTGGGGCTGCTCGTCGCGTTCGCGGGCGCGTTGGCGACGACCGGGGTGTTCGTCTCGTGGGTCGTCGCGATCGCGTTCTCCGTGGTCCCGCTCGGCCTGCTCGTGTTCCGGCGGCTCGTGCCGCGGCACATCGCGGCGACGGACGGCAAGGCGGAACCGCCCAAGCTGCGCGAGATGGGCCGGTTCCTCGCGGGCGACTACACGGGCTCGCTGTTCTCGCTCGCCGTCGTCTACCTGGTTCCGGTACTCATCGCCTCGCAGGTCAGCTCGGCGGACAACGCGTACTTCTACATCGCGACCACGATCGGCGGCACGGTCAACCTGCTGGCCATCAACATGGGCGCCTCGCTGACCGTGGAGGGCTCGCACGACCCGGCGCAGCTCGCCGCCAACACCCGGGCCGCGCTGCGCCGCATGGCCCGCATCATGCTCCCGATCTGCGCCCTGCTCTTCCTCCTCGCCCCGTACGTGCTTCATGTGTTCGGCGCCGACTACGCGGACGCGGCGACCCCGCTGCTGCGCTGGTTCGCGGTCGGGGCGGCGCTGCGAGTCGTCATGGAGACGTACTTCGCGGTGCTGCGCGCACAGAGCCGGACCTCCGGACTCGCCTGGCTCCAGGGCCTGTTGTGCCTGCTCGTGCTCGGCCTCACGCTGCTGCTCCTGCCCCGGATGGGGCTCACCGGCGCGGGCGTCGCCGAGATCTCCTCGCTCACCGTGATCGTGGCGATCGCCGCGCCGAAACTGTGGCGTGTGGTGCGCGCCGCCGCTCCCGCCGCGCCGACACCCGAGGACGCGCCACCCGACGGCGACCTGGCCGACCTGGGCACGCCGAAGACGCGGACCGCCACGGAGGAGAGCCCCAAGTGGGCGCTGCGCGACGCGATGGACTCGGACACGCTGCAACTCGCGGTGCAGCTGAACCTGGACCACCAGGAGCGCCGCCCCGACGTCCGTCCGGGGCCGATGACACCACCGGCCGGCACACACATGCCCACGTGGGCGACCAAGTCCCCTCCCCCGCCCGCTTCCGGGTCCGTTTCCGGGCCCGCCTCCGCCTCCGCATCCCAGGCGTCGAGCGACATCCACGGGGAGGACGATTCGCTCCTCGAGCCCGACCCGTACCCGGAGGCCGTCGACCTGGCCTTCGAAACAGAGACCGAAACCGAGACCGAAACCGGGCCCGAGACCGAAACCGACCCCGTCCCCGGCCCGGTCGCGGAGCCCGAGCCCGATCCGGTCGTCCCGCTACCCACCGCCAAACCGGCGGAGCCGCCCGGGCTCACAAGGCTCACTCCACTCACCCCCACCGTCGTCGTCCTCGCGCTGCTCCTCGTGGCGGCCGTCGGGCTCTACTGGGGGCCCGTCCTCGGGATGGGCGAGGCCGACCTGGACCGGATGGGCGGGCTCGGCCTGATCTCCGTCCTGCCCCCCGTGACACTGCTCGGCGCGGCCCTGCTCATCGGCGTCTTCGCCTCACTCCTGTGGCTCGAACGCCCGCACAAACGCCTGCTGTTGCTGACGCTGCTCGCCACCGTCGTGTCGCTGCACGCGCTGCCCGCGGTCATCGAGGCGGAGCCGCGGTTCGCGACGGCCTGGCAGCACCTGGGCTTCATGGACTACATCGACCGCACCGGCTCCGCGGTCCCCGACCTGGACGCCCGCTGGAGCTGGCCCGGATTCTTCGCCGCGGCCGCGTTCCTCGCGAAGGCCTGCGGCGTCAACGACCTCACCGAGCTGATCCGCTGGTGGCCGACGGCCATCCAACTCCTCTACCTCGCCCCGATGTTCCTGCTCCTTCGCTCAATACGGGCGAGCTGGCGTGCCAAGTGGTCCAGCGTCTGGATCTTCGTCCTGAGCGGCTGGGTGGGTCAGGACTACTTCTCGCCGCAGGGCTTCACGTATCTCCTCTATCTGGTCTTCGTGGCGATCCTGCTGGTCTACTTCCGGGCGCCCCGCATGCTGTGGGGGAAACGGCGCCCCGGGGAGGCCGAGGTCGCGCCGACCGACAGACGGCAGCGCGCGGTGCTGCTCGTCGTCCTGATCGCCCTGTTCGCGGCGACGGTCCCGGCACACCAGCTGACCCCGTTCGTGATGCTGGGCGTCCTCGCGGTCCTGGTCCTGGTCGGCAGGTCCGAACTGCGCGGCCTGCCCCTCCTCTTCGGCGTCATCGTCGTCGTCTGGCTCGGCTTCCTCGCCGAGCCGTATTGGTCGGGGCACTTCAACGACCTGTTCGGCGGGATCGGCGGCGTCGGCGGCAACGTGACGTCCTCGGTCTCCGGACGTATCCAGGAAGGCAGTTCGTCCCACAAACTCGTCCTCTACACGCGCGTGCTGCTCGCCGGCGCCGTGCTGGCGTTCGCCTGCTACGGCTGGTGGCGGCGCCGCGACTGGAAGTACCGCGAGCGCTCGCTGATCGTGCTGGCCTTCGTCCCGTTCCTGGGCTTCGGCATGCAGTCCTACGGCGGCGAGATGGCGCTGCGCGTCTTTATGTTCGCCCTGCCCGGCGTCGCACTCCTCTGCGGGCTCGCGCTCTTCCCGCGCACCGGCGCCACGGCGAAGGAACGCGACAAGGACCGCATCAGCCTCGCCCCGCTGGCCGCGCTCATGGTGGGCCTGATCCTCATGGGCGGCTTCCTGGTGGCCCGCTGGGGCAACGAGCCGTTCGAGCGGATCCGGCCGGGCGAGGTCGCCGCGATGGACTACGTCTACGCCCACGACGACCCGACCGTACGGCTCCTGTGGATGAGCAACGACACGGTCAACAACGTGACGCCCGCGCTGCCTTGGGGTGCCCGCGACATGGAGAAGGTCAACTACGTCCCGACGCTCGCGCCCGTCGACCCGGTCCTCGTCGGCGGCCTGGTCAAGGCACTCAAGGACGCGGGCCCCAACTCGTACCTGATGCTCAACAAGAGCCAGGTCGTCTATCTCCAGATGGACGTCGGCTACTCCAAGGCCTGGCCCACACGCCTCGTCGAGAACCTGGACCGCCGCAAGGAGCTGAAGAAGGTCTACGTCAACGCGGACGTGACCATGTACCAACTGCGCAAGGAGCCACCGGGCAAGGTCGCGAAGGCCGAACCGGGCCCGATCGGACCGCAGATCACCTGGACACCGTGGTCACTGGTGGGCGCACTCGCGGCAGCCGCCCTGATCGTGCTGCTCACGGCACGCGAGGTGGTCCGCGTCGCACTCCGCCCAAGCATCCGCCAACTCCGCTGGCTCCAAAGCACCTTCTGGTTCTCACTACCTCTACTCGCGGTGCTCCTCGCATCCCTGATCCAACGCTTCATAACGATGGGCCTGACGTAATTCAAGCCCACGCGGCGCTTGAGCAGGCCCTTCAAGCCCGGTGCGGCAAAATCAAGCCCCGCCTTTCGGACGAGAGCCAGCGGGGTCCGGGGCAGAGCCCCGCGCCCGCAACGCACATCGACCGCAGGGGAACTACCGCCGCAACCACTTCACCTCGTACCCGCGCATCTCGAACCGCTTGCCGTCGACCTTCGCGCTGATGGAACGCTTCAACGTATTCACAACAAGCACCGCATCGTCATCCGCCAGCACCCGCACATTCGGCACATCGTCCCTGGCCACCGCCACCCGCTCAAACCTCGTCCCCGGCCCGAACTCCTCGTTGAACCGCGACACCAACCCGTACATCGGCAACGCACTCCCCCCGGAGGCCCGGTCCGTGGGCCGCCACAGGCAACCCGCGCACCCCGCACCCTTCTCGTCCTCCGGGTTCCAGTAGAACCCGGACGTCGCCCCGCCCCTGGCCATCGCGATCATCCCGGAGGCCTGCACGGCGACACGGTGCGACTCGCTCCAGCCCTGCCGCTCGTCCCGGCTGTCGGCCGGCTCCACGTAGTACTCCGCCCACCACAACGGCAGCCCGTCGGTCTGTCGCTCGATCCACTCACTGACGTCGGTGAACTTGTCGGTGGCGGCGAACTCGTCCGGCAACAGCTCGTCGTCGTTCGTATAACTGGACCCGTCGACAACGACGAAATCGGCGCCGGTCTTGTTCTTGTTCCAGTAGCCGAAGGCATCGACGATCCGCTGGTCCATCCGCCCCCAGGCCCCCTTGACCGCATCGGACCCGCCGTCCGTCTGCTGCGGATGGAGGCTGTCCATGACGAGATAGGGCCCACCGACCATGATGTCCTTACGAACGCCCTTCAGCGCCTTGTAGACGAGGTTGTAGAGCTTCGTGTACCCCTCGTAGTCCCAGCGGCCCGCGTCGTCGTTCCAGAAGCCCTTGAACTCGTTCCAGACGATGAAGTGCCGGACGTACGGGTACCGCTTGGCGACCGTCGCCGCGAGGTTCGCGTAGTCCTTGTAGTGCTCGGGCGACGGGGCGGTCTCCAGGCTGGCCTTGCTCCAGTCCGTGTTGCCGACGCCCGCCTTGCCGCCCTTCATCCAGTCGGGCGCGCAGCACAGCGTGACCACGGGCGTGCCGCCGGACTTGCGGACGAAGTCGATCCGCCGGTCCATCTCCTCGAACTGGTAACGCCCCTTCACCGGCTCCGGGTTGCTCGCACCCCAGCCCATGATGTGCTGGTTCTGCGGCATCGGCCGCTCCCCCAGCAGCTTCTCCGCGCGCTCGGTCGCGGCGGACGAACCCTCGTCGGCGGAGAACTGCGTGTGCGTGAACCCCCAACCGACCTGCGGCCCCAGCTCCTTCGGCGGCTCACCGGGCGTGCCGTGCACCCGGTCACCGTCGGTGGTAGTGCCCGCGGTGCTCTGCTTGCCGTCCGGAAGCGTGCTGATCACCGTCAGCACCAGGGCCAGTACGGCCATACCCACGCCGAGCAGGGCGATGAGCCGCCATCGCCGCGCCCCCGATTCCCACCCATGACGTCCCATCAAGGACAAGAGTAACGAGGGGAGTTGGTGGAAGGACCAGCTCCGTTGCCACGGACTCGTAACGAGGTTCGACAGCCGGGGTGCGCGTGTCGGCCGGTGTCGGCCGGTACAAGGAAGGGGGCACGCTGCGGAAATTGCGTGCGGGAGACCCGTTCGTGCCGGATCATGGCGGCATGTCTGCGAACCCATTCGATGTGCTGCCGGTCCGGCTGGGCGTCGACGACAGCGACTCGCCCTCCGACGTCGTCGACGCGCTGTTCCTCGGCCGCTTCGCCACGGGCGAGCAGCCCTACTCGCACGCGATGAACATCGACCGGGTGCGCTCCGCCGCGACGCTGCTGCCGCCGAACGCCCGGGTGCTGCGCTCCGCGCGCGACGACGACCGCAGCGCGACGCTCGCCGAGGGCGACGGGTGGACGCTGCTCATCTCCCGATGGAGCAGGGGCGCGGACGTCACCGTGACGGCGACGACGGCGGAGCTGGCGGAGAAGGTCCTGGGGCAGGCAACGGACGGCGCGGCCGACGAACCGGAACCGCAGCCGGAGAACGTGGCGATGGGCTTCTGGTACGTGTCACCGCGCCGCGGCCCGCACCGCACGACGCGCCAGATCTCGGCCGGTACGTGGGAGGAGGTGCGGGCCAACTACACGGCACCGGTCGCCGAGGCGATGGACGGGCTGATGAAGACGCGCCCCGAGGACATCGCGGGCCGCCTGCTCCTGCTGCACGGCCCGCCGGGCACGGGCAAGACGTCGGCCCTGCGCACCCTGGCCCGCTCGTGGCGGGACTGGTGCCAGGTCGACTGCGTCCTGGACCCGGAGCGGCTCTTCTCCGACGTCGGCTACCTGATGGACATCGCGATCGGCGAGGACGACGGCTCGGCGAACGGGCGCTGGCGCCTGCTCCTCCTGGAGGACTGCGACGAGCTGATCCGCGGCGAGGCGAAGCACACGGCGGGCCAGGCGCTCTCCCGTCTGCTGAACCTGACGGACGGCCTCCTTGGCCAGGGCCGCAACGTCCTGGTCGGCGTCACCACCAACGAGGACCTGGAGCGCCTCCACCCCGCGGTGGTCCGCCCCGGCCGCTGCCTGGCCCGCATCGAGGTCTCCCCACTGACCCGCCGCGAGTCGGTCGACTGGCTGGGATCGGAGGAGGGCGTGAGCCGCGAGGGCGCGACGTTGGCGGAGCTGTACGCGTTGCGCCGCGGAGTGTCTCCGACCCAGGTACCGGATCCGCGGGGTGGGTCGGAGGCGGGGTTGTACCTGTAGGCCCCGCCCCCCACGCCCCGGGGCTCCGCCCCGGACCCCGCGCCTCAATCGCCGGCGGGGCCATTTATAGCCCCTGCGGCGATTGAGCAGGCCCGTCCGGCAGGACTTTCGGGAAGGGGCGGGGAGACAAGGGGCTCCACCTACGCGTACGCCGCGCGCACAGCGTCCCGCGCCGCCGACAGAGCCGCATCCTCCGAGAGGCCCAGGCGGCGAACCCGCTCCGCGTACGCCTGCGCCGCCACCACGGCCTCCCGCTCCGCCGCATCCCCCGCGGCAGCGACAAACGTGCCGTTCCGCCCCCGCGTCTCGATCACCCCGTCCGCGTCCAGCGCCTTGTACGCCTTGGCCACCGTGTTCGCCGCGAGCCCCAGCTCCTCGGCGAGCCCCCGCACCGTGGGCAGCTTGTACCCGACGGGCAGCACCCCCGACCGCGCGAGCTCGGAGATCTGCGCCCGCACCTGCTCGAACGGCGCCGCGCTGTCGTCAATGCGGATATCGATCTTCATCGTCACGCGGTCGATTCTCCCGCAGCCCCCGAAAATGAGAGGCACCCGGTAGCGCACGGCGCGTAGCGTGCGCCCCCATGACCGTGATCGTGCGCACGCTGCGCCTGGACGACCCGGCCGACACCGATGCCTTCGCCCGCATCCGGCGAGCCTGTCTCCCCGCCATGCTGGCGACCCCCGCGTCCGTCGCGTACGACGCCGCGCACGCCCACCCCGACGCCCACTACCGCCAGCTGATCGCACAGACGGGCGACGGCGAGGCGATCGGCACCGCGCAGGTGGGCCTCGCGTACGACAGCCCGGAGCCGGGCCAGGGCTACGCGAACGTATACGTACATCCGGAGCACACGGGCCACGGCGCCGGGACCCTCCTGCTGCGCACGGCCGAAGAACACCTCGCGCAGCACGGCGCGACGGAGGTGCACTGCTGGGCCCTGGACGCCCCACGCAACCTGGCCTGGGCCGCCACCCGCGGCTACCGCGCGAGCCGCAGCGCCCACTTCCTCCGCCTCGACTTCACGGCCGGCGACCTCCCGCCCCGCCAACCTCTCCCGCCCCACGTGGAGTTGCGCACCGCCTCCGCCTACGCGGCCGACCCCCGCCCCCTCTTCGACCTGGACGCGGCGGCCACCGTCGACGAGCCGGGCGACATCCAGGCCGAACTCACGGACTACGAGCAGTGGTTGCGCGACACATGGCGCCACCCCCTCCTCAGCCACGAGCTGACGACGGTGGCCGTCGTGGACGGCACCCCTGCGGCTTTCACGGCGGCGCTCACCGACGGCGAGGGCCGCTACGTCTCGGGCATGACCGGCACGGCCCGCGCCCACCGCGGCCGCGGCCTCGCCAAACTCGCCAAGAACGACTCCCTGCACCGGGCCCGCGCCGCCGGCATCACGGTGGCGTACACGGGCAACGACACCGGAAACGAACCGATGCTCGCGATCAACAAATGGTTCGGCTACACCCTCGACGCGACGGAGATCCGCCATGCCCGCACCCTCACCACCTCATGACCGCGTGCAGATCCGCCTGATCAAAGCGGGCCACACAAAGATCACCTACCCGGCCCGGCTCCTCCACGACGACGGCGCCCACGTCACGGTCCGCGCCAACTGGGCCGGCGAGGGCGTACGCGACTTCGGCTTCGTCCGGTTCGCCCCCGGCGACGTCTTCACCGAGCACTACTGGCGCGACCGCTGGTACGCAATCAAAGAGGTCCGCACGGCCGACGGCACCCTGAAGGGCTGGTACTGCGACGTCACTCGCCCCGCCGTCCGCACCCCCGACGGCGACATCCTCTCCGAGGACCTGGACCTCGACCTGTGGGTGTCGGCGGACGGCAGCCAGGTGATCCGCCTGGACGAGGACGAGTTCGCCGAGAGCGGTCTCACCGACCGGGACCCGCAGGCCGCACAGAACGCGGTCCGGGCCCTCGACGACCTCGAACACCTCGCCAAACAGGGCGAGTTCACCACCCTCCTCACCCACCAGCCACTCACTTAACAGCGACCACCACATACCGCTCATCCACGACCTCCCGCCCCCACAGCCGCGCGTCCCCCGACAGGGACTCCCACCGGACATCCGCGACGAGCGGCGCGAGCGCCTCCGTCAACCGCGCCGCCGATATCCCGACCGGGCTCACCTCACCCCACACGCCCTCCACCAGGACGAGCCGCCCACCGGGCCTGAGCAGCGCCACCCACCGCCTCAGCACGTCCCCGATATCGGGAAGCATCCACAACACGTGCCGCGCCAGCACCACGTCGTACGCCCCCGCCCGCACCGGCGGCTCCGCCGCGTCCCCGAGGAGAAACTCCGTGTCACGCCCCGCGAGCTTGCGCCGGGCAAGGTCCAGCATCCTCGGCGCGCTGTCCACCCCGGTCACGCGATGCCCCCGCTCGGCCGCGAGGAGTGACAGACTGCCCGTCCCGCACCCGAGATCCACCACGTCACAGGCTCCCTCCGGCAGCCACTCCGCAAGCCGAAAAGCCCAGGCGGCCCGCACCTCGGGATCCTGCAGCCCATGGTCGGGTTCGTCGTCGAAATCACCCGCCATCGCGTCCCAGTCGATCGCGCCGTCAGCCGTTCCCCCGAATGTCGTCATGGCCCCACCGTGACATCCGCCACTGACAATTGCGCTTTGAAGGGCCACGCTCCGGGAACAGGTCTACAACGGCACCACGTTGGGGCCCGTGTAGGTACAGGAGGCACCATGCGCCGAGTGACCATGCACAAGCCGACCGGGGCGAGCACCATCACGCGCCGGCTGCGCGAAGACGCGGCCGACGTGAAGCAGGAACGCCCCGAAGTGCGCAAGGACGTCCGCAAGACGTGGTGGCCGGACGAGTGAGCGGGGCCGGTCGTATGACATTCAGACGCGCAGTCACAGCCGCTTGACGTAGTGGACCCGGTCGTAGGGGCCGTCCGTGCGGCGCTCCACGACCTCGTATCCGTAGCGCGGGTACAGCTCCTGGTTCTCCCACATGAGGGCGTTCGTGTAGAGCCGTACTTCGGGGAGCCCCAGTACGCGTGCGTGGTCGTCCACGAACGCGAGCAGGCGGCGCCCCACCCCCTGCCCATGGGCGTCGGGGTGGACCGCGATGCTGTCGAGGAAGAGGTGGTCGGGGCGGGACTCGACCACGACCAGGCCGGTCACGTCCGGGGCGCCCGTGACGTGGACCAGGCCCGCCGCCACGTTCGCCGCGTGGTCGGCCTCCATGGGTGCCGGTACGACGCCGATGCGGGCGATGTAGTGGTGGTACGCCGCGTCCGTGACCGCCTTGACGGCGGGCACGTCGGCGGGCGTCGCCCGGCGGATCACGGGTTCACGGCTCTCGTCGGTCATGCCGTCCTGTCTACGTCACTCCCCCTCCCGCGCACCACCAGCTTCTTCAGCAGCGGCCACGCCACGATGAGCAGGACGACCGCGTAGACCGTCACGGAGAACGGCGTGTTGACCAGGCCGCTGACGCTGCCGTCGCTGATCTGGAGGGCGCGGCGCAGCTGTTGCTCGGCGTTCGGGCCGAGGATGACGCCGATGACGGCGGGCAGCACGGGCAGTCCGTAGCGGCGCATGCCGAAGCCGATGAGGCCAATGACCAGCAGGATGACGAGGTCGATGGCCTCGCCGCCGACCGCGTACGCGCCGACCGCCGCGAAGAAGAGGATGCCGGCGTAGAGGTACGGGCGGGGGATGCGCAGGAGCTTCGCCCAGACGGGGGCCAGGGGGAGGTTCAGGGCGAGCAGCAGCACCATGCCGACGAAGAGGGATGCGATGAGGCCCCACACCAGGTCCGGTTCGCGTTCGAAGAGGAGCGGGCCCGGCTGGATTCCGTACTGCTGGAAGGCCGCGAGCATGACCGCGGCGACCGCGGTCGTCGGGAGGCCGAGGGTGAGCATGGAGACGAGGGTGCCCGCCGCCGATGCGGAGGCCGCCGATTCCGGGCCCGCGACGCCCTCGATGGCGCCCTTGCCCCACTCGTCCTTGTGCTTGGACAGGCGCTTCTCGGCGACGTAGGAGAGGAACGTGGGGATTTCGGCGCCGCCCGCGGGGATCGCGCCGAACGGGAAGCCGATGAGGGGGCCGCGCAGCCAGGACTTCCAGGTGCGCTTCACATCCGAACCGCCGAGCCAGGGGCGGCCGACGGGGATCGCCTCGCCGCTCGTGCGGCGCAGGTGGGCGGCCACCCACAGGGCCTCGCCGATGGCGAAGAGGCCGACCGCGACGATGACGACGTCGACGCCGTCGGCGAGCTGCAACGAGCCGAAGGTGAGGCGTTGTTGGCCCGTCATCTGGTCCAACCCGACCAGGCCGATGGTGAGTCCGATGAGGAGGGACGCGAGGCCGCGTACGCGGGACGAGCCGAGGACCGAGGTCACCGCGATGAACGCGAGGACCATGATGGCGAAGTAGTCGGGCGCGCCGATGTCGACGGCGAGCGAGGCGACCTTCGGGGCGAGGGCGACCAGGAGGATCGTGCCGATCATGCCGCCCGCGAAGTGTCCGATGGCGGCGGCCGCGAGGGCCTGCGCGCCGCGTCCGGACTTCGCCATGGGGTTGCCCTCCATGGCGGCGACCACGGCGGCGCTCTCGCCGGGCGTGTTCAACAGGATGGACGTCGTCGAGCCGCCGAACATGGCGCCGTAGTAGATGCCCGCGAACATGATGAACGCGCCGGTGGGTTCGAGTCCGTACGTCACCGGGAGGAGCAGGGCGACGGCCATGGCGGGGCCGATGCCGGGCAGCACGCCGATGGCGGTGCCGAGCAGGACGCCGATGGCCGCCCAGAGGAGGTTGATGGGGGTGAGGGCGGTGCCGAAGCCGTCGAGAAGGGAGTTGAGGGCGTCCATCGCGTTACAGCACTCCCATCAAGGGGCCGCCCGGCAGGGGGACGCCGAGCAGGTTGTTGAAGAGGACGAAGGTCAGGAGGGAGAGTCCTGCGGCGATCAGGGGGTCGCGGGTGAGGTGGCGGCTGCCGAGCGCGTACGCCGCGCCCCAGAACAGCAGCGCGCCCGCGAGCGGGAAGCCGAGCGGCTCGATGAGCACGGCGGTGGCGAGGAAGACGCCCGCGAGCAGCAGCACGGTGCGCCAGTCGGCGGGTTCGGCCAGGTCGACGTCCTCGCCCGCCTCTGCCTCTCCCTTGCCGCCGCGCAGTACGTCGACGGCGAGCAGGACGGCGACGACGAGGAGGCCGATGCCGACGACGATCGGCACGGTCTTCGGGCCGACGGGCCCGCGCTGTGCGATGTCGACGTTCATGGTGAGCGCGTCGGTGAGGACGAGGATGCCGAGCGCCAACAGCAGGACGCAGACGCCGAGTTCGGAGTGGGAGCGCAGCCAGGACATGCGCGGGCCCTCATCGGGGCGGGTGTCGGTGGCGGTCACAGGCTCTACCGGATTCACAGCCCCAGCTCCTTCAGTACGGACACGACCCGCTTGTCCTCGGCGTCGAGGAACGTGCCGAATTTGTCGCCGACGAGGAAGGCGTCGTCCCAGCCGTTCGTCTTCAGCGACTTCTTCCACTCCTTGGAAGCGTGCAACTTCCGTACGAGGTTGGTGAGTTTGTCGCGCTGGGTGCCGGACAGGCCGGGCGGGGCGACGATGCCGCGCCAGTTGGTGAAGTCGACGTCGTAGCCGGATTCCTTGAGGGTGGGTCCGTCGAGGCCGGAGGCGCGCTCGGGTCCCGTGACGGCGAGGAGGCGCAGTTCGCCGCTCTTGATCTGGTCGAGGTACTCGCCGACGCCGGAGACGCCGAAGGCGACCTTGTTGCCGAGGATGGAGGCGAGGAGTTCGCCGCCGCCGTCGAAGGGCACGTAGTTGACCTTTTTAGGCTGGATGCCGGCGGCGCGCGCCATCAGCATGGGCGCCAGGTGGTCGGGGCCGCCGGGCGAGGAGCCGCCGCCGACGGGCAGCTTGCCGGGGTTCTTCTTCCAGGCGTCGATGAGCTGCTTGATGTTCTTGTACGGGGAGTCCTTCGCGACCACGACGACATCGGGCTCCTCGGTGAGCCGGGCGATGGGTGTGGTGTCGGCGAGGGTCTTCGGGGAGTGGTTGGAGCGGGCGGCGCCGACGACGCCGAGGCCCATGGACATGGCCAGCTTGCCGTTGCCGTGTTCGCCGACGAGGCGGGTCAGGCCGACGGTGCCGCCCGCGCCCGGCAGGTTGAACACCTCGATGTTGTGGGTGAGTCCGGCGTCCTCGGCGTTCTTGGCGGCGGTACGCGCGGTGATGTCGTAGCCGCCGCCGGGGGTGTTGGGGACCATGAGGCGCAGGCCGGGGATCTGGGTGCCGGTGTCGGCGCCGCTGCCCGTGGTGAGCAGCGGCGGCGCCACCAGGACGAGCAGCGCGGCCCCGAGCAGGGCGAGGGGTGTGCGCAGGCGCACGTGTGCCACCTACTTCTTGGGTTCGTTTTGACTGTGGGGCGGTTGTGAGGTGGCCCACATGTTGCCCACGCGTTAACAAGCTGTCTCCCTTCCGCAAGCAACGGACGTTGTGGTCCTTGTGGTCGCGCACCTACTCTGCGCCAGTGACAAAGGTCTTGATCAAGGTCTTGATCGTGGACGACGACTTCATGGTCGCGAAGCTGCACAGCCGGTGCGTGTCCGCGATGGACGGGTTCGTGGTGGCCGGGGTGGCGCACAGCGGCGCGGAGGCGCTGCGCGCCGCGGAGGCGCTGCGGCCCGATCTGGTGCTCCTGGACGTGTACTTGCCGGACATGGACGGCATCGAGGTGTTGCGGGCGCTGAGGGTGGCGGAGGAGCGGGATCCGGCCAGGACCGCGGTGGACGCGCTGTTCATCACGGCGGCGCGGGAGGCGGAGGTGGTGCGGGCGGCGCTGCGGGCGGGGGCGCAGCACTACCTCATCAAGCCGTTCAACCAGGCGGCGCTGCAAGAGCAGTTGAGGCATGTGGCGGAGCTGCGGACGCGCCTCGACGATCTGGACGAGGCGCGTCAGGAGGACGTCGACCGGATCTTCGGCGCCCGCCCGCCGGGTTCGAGGGAGCTGCCGAAGGGGCTCGCGGCGCACACCGCGGATCTGGTGGAGCGGACGCTGCGCGCGCATCCGGCGGGGCTTTCGGCGACGGAGTGCGCCCAGGAGGCGGGCACGCTGTCGCGGGTGAGCGCGCGCCGGTACCTGGAGTTCTTCGCGGGAACGGGCCGAGCGCGGGTGACGCTCCGCTACGGCGGGACGGGGCGGCCGGAGCGGCGGTATCGGTGGGTGTCCTGAGGGGAGTCTGAGTGGCGTCTTAAGGGGGCCATAAAGATCCACTCGGAGCGCTCCCAGGGGCCGAACAGGGCGTTTTTTCGGGCTAACTTCCTTGCCGCACCCCCCAATGCAACTCGATCAAGGAGTACCCCCATGCCCGCAAGCCGCCGCAAGCTCGCCGCGCTCACCACGGTCGGCGCGATCCCCCTCGCGTTCACCGCCCTGTCCGCCACCCCCGCGGCAGCGCACGGCACGCTCGGTGACCCCGCCAGCCGGGTCGCCGCCTGTTACGCGGAGGGCGCCGAGAGCCCCACGTCGGCGGCGTGCAAGGCGGCGGTCGCCGAGGGCGGCCCGCAGGCCCTGTACGACTGGAACGGCATCCGGGACGGTGCCGCCGGCGGCAAGCACCAGGAGAACATCCCGGACGGCAAGCTGTGCTCGGCGAACTCGGACGAGTTCAAGGGCATGGACCTGGCCCGCGACGACTGGCCCGCGACGAAGGTCTCGGCGGGCTCGTACACCTTCAAGTACAAGGTGACCGCCCAGCACAAGGGCACGTTCAACCTCTACATGACGAAGCAGGGCTACGACGCGTCGAAGCCGCTGAAGTGGTCCGACCTGGACCTGGAGAACCCGGTCGCGACGAAGACGGATCCGACGGCGTCGGGCGGCTACTACACGTTCTCCGGGAAGCTCCCTGACCGTACGGGCCGCCAGCTGGTCTACGGCATCTGGCAGCGCTCGGACAGCCCGGAGGCGTTCTACTCCTGCTCGGACGTGACGTACGGGGGTGCGTCCGCGGCCGCGGCGGCCGAGCCCTCGGACCAGCAGATCGCGGCGGACGCGGACAAGTCGACGGTCGACCACAGTGGTATGGACATGGGTGACGACGACGCCAACGCCCCTGCGGCGCAGGGAGGTTCGGAGAACCTGGCGGAGACGGGGGGCGACTCCGCCACCCCGTACATCGCGATGGGCGGCGCGGCTGCCCTGGCGATCGGCGCGGCGGGCCTGTTCGCCTCGATGCGCCGCCGCGCAACGACTGGCCGCCACATCCGGTAGCCCAATCCCCTGCGGCGATCGCACCATTCAAACCCGCGCGGCGGTCGGGCCATTCAAGCCCCTGCGGCGATTGAGCAGGCCTTTCAAGCCCCTCCGGCGATTGAGGAGCGGGGTCCGGGGCGGAGCCCCGGGTTTCGGCCCGGGAGCCGCGGGGGGGGGGGGGGCCGGGGGGGGTTTGTGTGAGGCCCCCCCCCGGGGGGGGCGAGGGCCGCCGCCGGGC
>NZ_JBEOVM010000070.1:0-33738 GCF_040295505.1 Streptomyces sp. NPDC002790
TGGACCGGTCCGGTCCCCGCCCCCCCCCTCCTCGTAGGTCCTACTTCGCGTCCTCGCCGTCGACGCCCAGGCCCGGCAGCAGGCCCGGGAGCAGCGGGGGCACCGTCACGTCCGGCTTCGGGGTACCCGAGCCCGTGTCGGAGCCCGGGCTGTCGTCCGAGGGGCTCGGGCTCGTCCGGTCCTTCGGCGGGTCGAGGAGGCCGCCCGTGTTCTCGCCGAGCAGGCCCTCCTCGTCCTTGCCGGAGTCGGACGTGGACGGCTTCGGCTTCGCCGACGTCTTGTCGTCCTTGGAGGCGGAGCCGGACGGGGTGGAGCTGCCGGTGTCCGGCGTCCCCGGCGACGTACCGTCCCGACCGGTGCCCGGGCGCGTCGAGCCGCCCTTCTCGTCCGGGGTCCGCGGCAGCAGGGAGCGCAGCGGGCCGACTTCCTCGTCTATGGCGTCGAAGACCGAACTGACCTGGTCCCGCACGTCACCGAGCTGGACCGGCAGACGGTCGCTCAGGGCCGTCCAGCTCTGCCTGTGCGCGTCGGAGAAGGTGGAGAGGGCCTGGATCGGGCCGAGGGCGCCGTCGCGCTTGTACGCGTCACTGAGCAGCCGGTGGCCCTCGGAGGCGTCGTACTGCACCCCGGAGAGCGCGCGCCTGACCTCGCCCACGGACTCGTGGTCGAGCTGTCCCGACCGGCCGCGCTCCATGAGCCGCCGCGCCTCGCTCAGCCGTGTCGACGCCTGGTCGAGGTAGGCCTGCCCCTTGTCGGAGTCGCTGTGCGCCATGCCGAGCTTGAGGTCCTCCATGCCGCGCTTGAGGCCGTAGAGGTGGTCGCCCGGCAGCGCGCCGGACGAGGCCGCGGCCACGCCGGTGAACGCGCCGGCGGCCACACCGACCGTGAGCCCGCCTGCCGCGATGCCCTTGGTCAGGCGGGAGCGGGGCCGCAGCTTCCGCAGTGGACTCGCCCTGTGGGCGCCCTTGCCCTGGCGCTGTTTCGGTACGGAGGTGGCCGCGCCGCCCTCCTGGACCATGGCCTCCATGGCGGCGACGAGCTGCGCCCGCTGCACCACTTTGACCTCGGGATCGAACTCCGGCTTCGGCAGCTCGCCGAGAGCCGCGGCCAGGGACAGCAGTCCGCCCTCCTGGGCCGTCGCCGCATCGCTGCGCCGGGCGGCCGGTTCTTCTTCCGGTCGCTGCGCCGCCGGGCCCTGGTCGGACTGGTCCTCCAGGGCCTGGGCGAAGGCGTTCGCCCGCCGGTGTGCCGATACGTTCGCGATCACTGGCGGCACCTCCTCTCAATCATGACGGTCGACTCCCCAGGGGGTCCTGGGGTTGCACCCCCGGTCACGGATACACACCAACGAGTGAGTGGATCCTGGTCGGGAGTGACCACAGGGAGCCTGCATCCCGCACAACGAGCGGCTCGGTACTTGGGTTACGCGCGAAAGATGATCCGAGCGCGATCCCATCTCTCTTTCACCGTAGGTGAGTTGGGGACTGCGGGCAGTAACGGCCCCAGGGATGAAGAAACGGCGCCCGGGTTCAGCGGGCGTCGTCCGGGAGAAGTCGCGCCAGGGTGCGTACGGCCCGGTACTGGAGGGTCTTGATCGCGCCCTCGTTCTTGCCCATCGCGCGAGCGGTCTCGGCGACGGACAGGCCCTGCAGGAAGCGCAGCGTGACGCACTCCTGCTGCTGTGGGTTGAGGCGGCGCACCGCGTCGAGCAGAGCCGCGTTGGAGAGGGACTCCAGGACGGAGTCCTCGGGGGAACGCTCCACCTCGTTCGCATCGAGCATTTCGCCGGTGGTCACTTCCAGGCGGAAGCGGCTCGACTTGAAGTGGTCCGCGACCAGGTTGCGCGCGATCGTGACCAGCCAGGCGCCGAAGTCGCGGCCCTGCCAGGTGAACGTGCCGATGCGGCGCAGCGCGCGCAGGAAGGTCTCACTGGTGAGGTCCTCCGCTGTCGCCTTCCCGCCGACGCGGTAATAGATGTAGCGGTAGACAGTGTCGCTGTACTGGTCGTAGAGCCGGCCGAACGCGTCGGCCTCGCCCCCCTGGGCGCGCTCGACCAGGTCCATCATGCGGGCACTGTCGCTGTCGGCCGCGGGACGGCGGGCCGTAGGTGTGGCCGACCTGGCGGCGGTCCCCGAGGCGCGGGCGGACCCGGAACGGGCCCGCCGGCCTACGGAGGCCGCGGTCGAATCGGCCATGGCGAAACATGGCGAGGCAGGGGCGGGCACGGGCGAGGCAGCCGCAGCGGCGAGGGCGGGGACGGCGTACGCGGTGGGGACGAAACCGCGCAAGCGGTCCACGACCGTCGCGTGCAGCGTTGCCAGGCCCGAGGCGTCAACCCCGACGTGTGGGTACACGGGACTCCCAGAGGCAGAGCTTCCATCACGTGCAGTGCGGGACCGTTCACCCGTCGTACTGACGCGTGGGTACCGGTTTGCGTCTGAGGAGAATAACGCTTCGTGCAGGGAGCGCTACACCCAGTTGCTCAAATCACCGGTTACGTCACTTCTGTAGTCGCTCGGCGACGATTCAAGTACCAGAGAGTGACCACTTGTTGATCGATTACGTTCAAATTCCGGCTCTGGTGGTGACGTGTTGTGGCCGAGTGGTACTTGCGTGACTGACGGGAGCCGGTCACGGGTAAGACGTTCGGAATGTCGTCAGCGACGGCGGCGGTGCAGCGCGATCGCCGCCGCCGTGCCGCCCGCGACCGCGCCGACGCCGGCCGCGGCGGGGAGTCCGACCTTCGCGGCCTTGCGGCCCGTGCGGTAGTCCCGCAGCCGCCAGTCACGCTCGCGCGCGTACTTGCGCAGCTTCGTGTCCGGGTTGATCGCGTACGGGTGCCCGACGAGCGAGAGCATCGGGATGTCGTTGTGCGAGTCGCTGTACGCGGCGCAGCGGCCCAGCTCCAGGCCCTCGCCGGAGGCGAGCGCGCGGACCGCCTCGGCCTTCGCGGGGCCGTGCAGGGGCTCGCCGACGAGCCGGCCGGTGTAGACGCCGCCGATGGACTCGGCGACCGTGCCGAGTGCGCCGGTCAGGCCGAGGCGGCGGGCGATGACCGTGGCGATCTCCACGGGCGCGGCGGTGACCAGCCAGACCTTCTGCCCGGCGTCCAGGTGGGCCTGGGCGAGGGCGCGGGTGCCGGGCCAGATGCGGTCGGCCAGGTACTCGTCGTAGATCTCCTCGCCGATGGTCATCAGCTCGGCGACGCGGTGGCCCTTCACGATGGACAGGGCGCTGTCGCGGGCGTCCTGCATGTGCTCGGGGTCCTCGACGCCCGCCAGCCTGAACCAGGCCTGCTGCCAGGCGAATCGCGTCAGCTCGCGGCGCTCGAAGAACTTTCGCTTGTAGAGGCCGCGGCCGAAGTGGAAGATCGCCGCGCCCTGCATCACGGTGTTGTCCAGGTCGAAGAAGGCGGCGGCCTTGTCGTCGCCCGCGACCGGGAACTCCGGTTCCTGGGGCCCCTCGTCGAGCTGCGGCGCCTGGTCCTCCAGCTCCTGGGAGGACTTGCGGGCGGCCTCGGCCGAAGCCTCGCCTGCCAGCACGCTCCGCGCGGTGGCGGAGCGCCTACGGGGGGTGAGCCATCCGAATCCAATCAGCGGCACGGAGTGCCTCCTACCGGGGTGGCGGTCGGGTGACGGGCGGGACATGTCGTGAGCATAGCGATGGTGTTCGGGGGTTCCGGAGTCGAGCGGGTTTCGGGAGCCTGTCCGTACGTGAATTCTCGGCGACGGGAGGGCCCCGCGTGGGGCGAGAATGGCCGGTATGAGTCCCATTTTTCGTACGCGCGAGAAGAAGGATCCGAGTGAGCGGACCGTCACGCTGATCGGGAAGCCCGGCTGTCATCTGTGCGACGACGCACAGTCGGTGATCGAGAAGGTGTGCGCCGAGGTCGGAGCGGCCTGGGAGAAGAAGGACATCACCGAGGACGAGGAGTTGTACCGCAAGTACTGGGAGCAGATCCCGGTCGTTCTCGTCGACGGTGCGCAGCACGACTTCTGGCGTGTTCAGGAGGATCGGTTGCGGCGCGCGCTCACGCGGTGACGGACCGCTTACGCGGAGCGGGAGCGGTCGACCGGGTCACTGACCGACCAGTCCAAGTGGTCCCAAAAGTCGCTTAGGATCGAGGGCGGTTTTGGTCTCGGGGGCGTGAATCTTGGCAACGTTGAGGAGAGTGTGCCGTTTTGGCCCCCACTGGTGAGCAACGAGGCCACCCGCGCGCCGGTTCCAGAGATGCGCGCGGGGCGTGCGTGAGCCCGGTCACGTTGGCCGGGCAAATCGGACACCATCTTTGTGCACGCGTTCACAAAGACATAGCCTGCATTCGACGGGGCGGTCGAGTAGCAGGGTGCCGCCCACAGCCCCGCTCTACCCGCAGGAGCACCGTGGCAACTGGCCGAACTCACCGACCGGCGACCCGCAGCCGAGGGATTCCCGAGGCCACCGTCGCCAGGCTTCCGCTGTACCTCCGAGCCCTCACCGCACTGTCGGAGCGCTCGGTGCCAACGGTCTCCTCCGAGGAGCTCGCGGCCGCCGCGGGGGTCAACTCCGCGAAGCTGCGCAAGGACTTCTCGTACCTCGGTTCGTACGGGACTCGTGGCGTGGGCTACGACGTCGAGTACCTCGTCTACCAGATCTCACGCGAGCTGGGCCTCACGCAGGACTGGCCGATCGTGATGGTCGGTATCGGCAACCTCGGTGCGGCGCTTGCCAATTACGGTGGTTTCGCCTCGCGCGGCTTCCGCGTCGCGGCGCTGCTCGACGCCGACCCGGCGATGACCGGCAAGTCCGTCGCGGGCATGGCCGTGCAGCACGCCGACGACCTCGAGAAGATCATCGACGAGAACGGTGTCTCCATCGGCGTCATCGCGACCCCGGCGGGCGCCGCGCAGCAGGTCTGCGACCGGCTCGTCGCCGCCGGTGTCACCTCCATTCTGAACTTCGCGCCGACGGTGCTCTCCGTTCCCGACGGCGTCGACGTGCGCAAGGTCGATCTCTCCATCGAGCTGCAGATCCTCGCCTTCCACGAGCAACGCAAGGCCGGCGAGGCGCCCGACGACGGCGCCGCCGAGGGCGCTGTGGGCGTCGAGGGCCCCGCCGCCAAGGTCACCAAGCCCGCCGCCGCGAAGCACAACGACGACCGCAAGGGACCCGACGGGGACGTGCCCGCCGTGATGCCGGCATGAGCCTCCTCGTGGTGGGTCTGAGCCACCGCAGCGCCCCCGTGAGCGTCCTGGAGCGCGCCGCGTTGAACGCGGACACCCAGGCCAAGCTGTTGCAGGACACGCTCGCCGCCGAACCGGTCGCCGAGGCCGCGGTGCTCGCCACCTGCAACCGCATCGAGCTGTACGCGGACGTGGACAAGTTCCACGCCGGTGTCGCCGAGCTGTCGACGCTGCTCGCTCAGCACAGCGGTGTCGGCCTCGAGGAGCTCACTCCGCATCTTTATGTGCACTACGAGGACCGGGCGGTGCACCACCTGTTCTCGGTGGCGTGCGGGCTCGACTCGATGGTGGTCGGCGAGGGCCAGATCCTCGGCCAGATCAAGGACACGCTCGCGCGTGCCCAGGAGCTGCACTCCGTGGGCAAGCTCCTCAACGACCTTTTCCAGCAGGCCCTGCGGGTGGGCAAGCGCGCCCACTCGGAGACCGGGATCGACGGCGCCGGGCAGTCGCTCGTCACCTTCGGCCTGGAGCAGCTCGCCGCCGGACAGCCGGTGGACGTCTGGGCGCGGGGCAGGCGCGCGCTCGTCATCGGCGCCGGTTCGATGTCCTCGCTCGCCGCGGCCACGCTCGCGCGGGCCGGGGTCGCCGAAGTCGTCGTCGCCAACCGGACGGTGGAGCGCGCCGACCGGCTCGTAGAGATCTTGGGAGAGGCGGGGACGACCGCCCGTGCCGTCGCGATGGACGCCGTCGCGGACGAACTGACACGTGCCGACGTCGCCATCTCCTGCACCGGCGCGACCGGGCTCGTGCTCACCGCCGACGCGGTACGTTCCGCCGTCGCGGGCCGCACGCCGACCGCGGGCAGCGAGGTGCCGGGCGCACCGGCCGCGGCCCCGGGCCGGTCCGCCGCGGACGGCGGCTCCGTCGAGACGGTGCGCGGTGGCTTCTCCGTCGAGGGCGAGGCCGCGGTCGCCGGATTCGACGCCGCCGCCCTCGAGCAGCACGGCGCCTGGGTCGACAACGCCCCGGGCGAGCAGGTCCGCCCCGTCGAGGCCTCGGAGGCCGAGACCATCGCCGCGCTCGCCGTCGCGGGACGGGTGCCGGAGATGCGCCGCGAGCGCACCCCCGGGCCCGTACGACAGACGGCGCTGGCCCTCCTCGACCTGGCGATGCCGCGCGATGTCGACGCGGCCGCGCACCGGATCGACGGGGTCCGCCTCGTCGACATCGAATCGCTCGCCGACGCCTCCGCGGACGCCCCGATGGCCGCCGACGTCGACCTGGTGCGGTCCATCGTGGCCGACGAGGTCGCCGCGTTCGGCGCCGCGCAGCGGGCCGCGCACATCACGCCGACCGTCGTCGCGCTGCGCACGATGGCCGCGGACGTGGTGGCGAGCGAGATCGCGCGGCTCGACGGCAGGCTCCCGGGCCTCGACGAGAAGCAGCGCGCGGAGATCACCCAGACCGTGCGGCGCGTGGTGGACAAGCTGCTGCACGCGCCGACCGTACGGGTCAAGCAGCTTGCCGCCGAGCCCGGCGGCGCCGGGTACGCGGACGCCCTGCGGACCCTGTTCGACCTGGACCAGGAGACGGTCGCCGCCGTTTCCCGGGCCACCCCCCACGAAGCAGAAGGCAAGAATCGAGGCCCGGCATGACCGCCGAGAAAGCCCTGAGGCTGGGCACCAGGCGCAGCAAGCTGGCCATGGCCCAGTCCGGGCATGTGGCCGAAGCCGTACGTCAGTTGACCGGCCGCGAGGTCGAGTTGGTGGAGATCACCACGTACGGCGACACCTCCCGCGAGCACCTCGCGCAGATCGGCGGCACCGGAGTCTTCGTCACCGCGCTGCGCGACGCGCTCGCCCGGGGCGAGGTGGACTTCGCGGTGCACTCCCTCAAGGATCTGCCGACCGCGCAGCCCGAGGAGCTGGCCCTCGCCGCCGTACCGGTGCGCGAGGACCCGCGGGACGTGCTGATCGCGCGCGACGGACTGAAGTTCACGGATCTTCCCGCGGGTGCCCGCGTGGGTACCGGTTCGCCGCGCCGCATGGCGCAGCTGAACGGGTACGCGCGCAGCCACGGCATACGGATCGAGACCGTGCCGATCCGTGGGAACATCGACACCCGGATCGGTTTCGTCGAGAAGGGCGAGCTGGACGCGGTGGTCCTCGCGGCCGCGGGTCTCAGCCGCACCGGTCGCAGTGAGGAAGTCACCGAGTTCCTCCCGACCGACATGATTCTGCCCGCCCCCGGCCAGGGGGCACTGGCTGTCGAGTGTGCCGCTGGAAACAGCGAACTCGTGGCCACGCTCGCCGAGATGGACGACCCGTTCACACGGGCCGCCGTGACCGCCGAGCGATCCCTGCTCGCCGCCCTGGAGGCCGGATGCAGCGCACCCGTGGGTGCACTGGCCGACCTTCTGGTCGACGGGCAGATTGTCAAAGAAATGCGCCTGCGCGGCGTCGTCGGCTCGACCGACGGCTCCGAGCTGGTGCAGCTGTCCACCACCGGTCCCGTGCCCTCGTCCACCGACGAGGCGCTGGCACTCGGGCGGGAACTCGCCGCCGAGATGCTGGCCAAGGGTGCGGCCGGTCTGATGGGGGAGCGAGCACGATGAGCCCCACCACCGCTGTATCGACCGCCTGCGCACCTGGGCACGTCACCTTCCTGGGTGCGGGTCCCGGAGATCCGGGACTGCTCACCCTCAGGGCCGTGGAGGCCCTGTCCCGAGCGGATGTGCTGATCGCCGAGCCCGAAGTGCTCGACGTCGTGCGGACGCATGCCAAGGCCGGCGTGACCGTCCTCGACGCCACGGGCGCCCCGGAGCGTGCGGCGACCACTGACGGCCCGTCAACTGCCGTTGTGGTCCCGGCTCTGCGGGACTGGGCCAATCTTGTCATGGAGGCCGCGAGGGGCGGCAAGCGGGTCGTGCGTGCGGTCGCCGGGGACCCCGGCCTCGACACGTGCGCGGCCGAGGAGATGCTCGCCTGCGCGGGCGCCGACATCACCTTCGAGGTCGTGCCGGGCATCGCGACGGCCGTGGGCGTGCCCGCGTACGCCGGTGTGCCGCTCCGTGACCAGCAGGGTGCCGACGTCCGCTTCGTCGACGCCCGCACCGCCTCCGAGCGCTGCTGGACCGAGGTCGGCGCGTCCGACGGCACGGTCGTCGTGTCGACGACGCTCGACGCGGTGGGCTCCGCCGCCGGTGAGCTGGTCGCGGCCGGCCGCAAGCCGGACACCCCGCTGTCCGTCACGGTCGCCGGTACGACGACGCGGCAGAAGACCTGGACGGCGACGCTCGGCACGATCGCGCAGACCCTGAAGCAGGCCAAGGTGCTGCCGTCGCCCGAGGGCAACCGGCCCGTCATAGCCGTGGTCGGTGAGCGCAGTGCCGCCGCCCAGCGCGACCAGCTGTCCTGGTTCGAGTCGAAGCCGCTGTTCGGCTGGCGCGTGCTCGTCCCCAGGACGAAGGAGCAGGCGGCCTCGCTCTCCGACCAGCTTCGTTCCTACGGCGCCGTGCCGCACGAGGTGCCGACCATCGCGGTCGAGCCGCCGCGCACGCCGCAGCAGATGGAGCGCGCGGTGAAGGGGCTCGTCACCGGTCGTTACGAGTGGATCGCCTTTACGTCCGTGAACGCCGTGAAGGCCGTTCGCGAGAAGTTCGAGGAGTACGGGCTCGATGCCCGCGCCTTCGCCGGGATCAAGGTCGCGGCAGTGGGCGACCAGACGGCGCAGGCTCTCATCGCCTTCGGCGTGAAGCCGGACCTGGTGCCGAGCGGCGAGCAGTCGGCCGCGGGTCTCCTGGAGGACTGGCCGCCGTACGACCCGGTCTTCGACCCGATCGACCGCGTCTTCCTGCCGCGCGCCGACATCGCGACCGAGACCCTCGTCGCCGGGCTCATCGAGCTGGGTTGGGAGGTCGACGACGTCACGGCGTACCGGACGGTGCGCGCGTCGCCGCCGCCGGCGGAGACGCGTGAGGCGATCAAGGGCGGCGGCTTCGACGCGGTGCTCTTCACCTCGTCGTCGACGGTGCGGAACCTGGTCGGCATCGCGGGTAAGCCGCACAACGTGACGGTGATCGCGTGTATTGGTCCGGCGACGGCGAAGACGGCCGAGGAGCACGGGCTGCGGGTCGATGTGATGGCTCCGGAGCCGTCGGTGTTGAAGTTGGCGGCGGCGCTTGCGGACTTTGGTGCGAAGAGGCGGGCCGCCGCGATCGAGGCCGGGGACCCGGTCACTCGGCCGAGCGAGCGGCGGCCGGGGTCGCGGCGGCGGCGCGCGGCTCCGTAGCGGACGAATGTCCTGCGGGACGGGCCTCCTCAATCGCCGGAGGGGCTGGAATTTGTTCTGCCGGACGGGCCTGCTCAATCGCCGCAGGGGCTATAAGTAGCCCCGGCTAAATCGCCGCAGGGGCTATAAATGGCCCCTGCGGCAGTGGTGTTGCATGTAGTACGAGGAGAATTGCAGTGACTCGGTACGGTTCTTTTCCTGGTTCGAGGCCGCGGCGGCTGCGGACGAATTCCACCATGCGGCGCATGGTCGCCGAGACGCGGTTGCATCCGGCCGACCTGATCCTCCCCGCGTTCGTGCGCGAGGGGATCGACGCCCCGGTGGAGATCGGTTCCATGCCGGGCGTGTACCAGCACACCCGTGACTCGCTGAAGAAGGCCGCGGCCGAGGCCGCCGCGGCGGGCGTCTCCGGGATCATGCTGTTCGGCGTGCCGCTGGACGAGAAGAAGGACGGCCGGGGCACGGTCGGCACGGACCCCGACGGCATCCTCCAGGTCGCGCTGCGCGACGTGCGTGCCGAGGTCGGCGACGACCTGATGGTCATGTCGGACCTGTGCCTGGACGAGTTCACGGACCACGGCCACTGCGGCGTCCTCGACGAGCAGGGCCGGATCGACAACGACGCGACGCTCGAGCGGTACGCGGAGATGGCGCAGGTCCAGGCGGACGCGGGCGCCCACATCGTCGGCCCCAGCGGCATGATGGACGGTCAGATCGGCGTCGTGCGCGACGCGTTGGACCAGATCGGCCGCGAGGACGTCGCCGTGCTCGCCTACTCGGTGAAGTACTCCTCCGCCTTCTACGGCCCGTTCCGCGAGGCCGTCGGATCCTCGCTCCAGGGCGACCGCAAGACGTACCAGCAGGACTCGGCCAACGTCCGGGACTCCCTGCGGGAGTTGGCGCTCGACCTCGAAGAGGGCGCCGACATGGTGATGGTGAAGCCGGCCGGTCCCTACCTCGACATCCTGGCCCGGGTTGCCGAGGAGTCCGACGTGCCGGTGGCGGCGTACCAGATCAGCGGCGAGTACGCGATGATCGAGGCGGCGGCGCAGCGCGGCTGGATCGACCGGGACCCGGCGATCATGGAGTCGCTGCTCGGCATCAAGCGGGCCGGCGCGAGCATGATCCTCACGTACTGGGCCACGGAAGTGGCGCGCAAGCTGGACTGATGTTTCCGGCGCGTCGTGGTTGCGGGGCTCTGCCCCGGACCCCGCGCCTCAAACGCCGGCGGGGCTTGATCACACACCTCGGCCGCGGCGGTTCCCCCTCCGCTCCGCCGCGGCCGATCCCCGTCGGGAAAGTGGTCTAGCTCGGCTCGGACGTCACGTGGGTGTTGTCCGGCTTGACCTCGCCGCCGTCCGCGTCGACAGCGGCCGGCTTGCTGGTCACGTGAGTGTTGAGCGGCTGGATCTCCTCGCCGTCCTCGCCACCCGTGACGTGGGTGTTGTTCGGCTCGACGACCGGGTCTTGTTCTGTGCTCATCGTGGTGCCTCCCCTGTGAACGTGCTGGACTGGACTGGGACGGAGCCAACCGGCCGCTCCCCCGTGGGCGGCCGGTTGGCCCTTCCGGTGGTCCGTCTGCCCCCCGACGCGACGGCCCGGCAACATGGAGACTGCACCCTCGCGATAAACGAACGATGAACGTCCCGGGGGACCGCCCCGAAGGGACGTCGCGGCCGAGATCGTCACTCGCTACGACGCCGTGGCGGGCGTCAGGAGCGACCGTACGTCAGCGGCCTCCGGTGAGCCCAACTCCTCGTAGATCGTCAGGGCTTCGCGCCAGCAGACCTCGGCGCGGCCCGGTTGGCCTATGCCGTCGAGGGCCTTGCCCAGCACGGTGAGGACATTGCCGCGGCGCCATGCACCGCCGATGTCGCGCAACATCGTCAGCGCCGTCTCGGCGTTGCTCGCGGCGCGCGCAGGCCGGCGGGCCTTCAGGTCCACCTCGGCCAGCCGGCACAGGGTCATGCCCTCCCAGAGCCGCTGACGGCTGTTGCGGAAGATGGCGAGCGCCTGGTCCAACTGCTCGGTGGCGTCCGTGTGTTGGCCGGTGCTGCCCAGCGCGAGCCCCAGTGCGTAGCGGCCGTTCGCGACCCGGAGGGAGTGGCCGAGGCGCTCGTATATCTCGGTGCCCTGGCGGGCGAGGGTGACCGCGGAGTCAGCTCGTCCCGTGGCCAGGTGGATCCGGGACAGGTTGCAGAGCGGGCTGGCCGAGCCGGACAGGTCCTCGCATGCCCGGAACTCGTCGATGGCCCGGTTGAAGTGGACCTCGGCGTCCTGGTGGCGGCTCTGGTAGAAGGCGATGTTCCCGAGGATGTTGGCCGACCAGCAGCGGGCCGGCGGGTCGTCGTGGGTCTCGGCGAGGCGCAGCGCGCGGCGCGCCTCCTGTTCGGACCGCTCGAAGGCCCCCGAGAAGAGCCGTGCGTTGCTCAGGACCACGCAGGCCCTGCCTTCGCCGCGGACGTCGGACATCTCCTGGGCGGCCCCGTGCAACAGCGCGGCGGTCGCCTCGTACTCCTTCGAGTTCGCTCCGGACTCGGCGAGGTCGACCGCGGCCCACAGGAGGTCGATTCCCCTGAGCAGCGCTCCCTTGCCGGTCGCCTGCCGGGCACAGGAAAGCAGCGGAACGGCTTCGGAGTAGAGCCAGTCCCGGGCCGCCTGCCGGTCCTCGAAGGAGAGGCCGGGGTGGGCGGTCGGCGTGAGGTGATCCACCAGCCGGTCTCCGGGCCGCTCGATCGCGTAGACGCCCGCCGCCGTCGCCAGGTAGAAGTCCAGCAGGCGTGACATCGCCTCGTCCCGCTCCTCCCCGGTCTCGTCCCGCTCCGCGCACGCACGCGCGTAGAGCCGGACCAGATCGTGGTAGCGGTAGCGGCCCGGAGCGGCGGATTCGAGGAGGGACGTGTCGACGAGGGACTCCAGGACGTCCTCCGTCGACTCGATGCCGAGGTCGAGGACCGCGGAGGCCGCCGCCAGGGAGATGTCGGGGCCGTCCGCGAGGCCGAGGAGGCGGAAGGCGCGGGACTGGGCGGGTTCCAGCTGGCCGTAGCCGAGTTCGAAGGTGGCCTTGACCGCCAGGTCGCCGGCCTGGAGTTCGTCGAGGCGGCGGCGCTCGTCCGCGAGCTTCGCGGCGAGGACCGAGACCGTCCACGTGCGGCGGGCCGCGAGGCGGGAGGCCGCGATACGGATCGCCAGGGGGAGGAAGCCGCAGGCCGCGACGGTGTCGAGGGCCGCCTTCCGCTCGGACGTCACCCGTTCCTCACCGACGATGCGGGTGAACAGGAGCAGCGCCTCGTCGGGCGACATGACGTCCAGGTCCACCAGGTGCGCGCCGACCAGGTCGACCATCCGCACCCGCCCCGTGATCAGCGCGGCGCACCCCGCTGTCCCCGGCAGCAGCGGCCTGACCTGCGCCGCGTCCCGCGCGTTGTCGAGGAGGACCAGGGTCCTGCGGCCGTCGAGGGTCGAGCGGAACAGGGCCGAGCGCTCGTCCAGGGCCTCGGGTACCGCCGAGTCCGAGACGCCGAGGGCGCGCAGGAAGGAGCCGAGGACCGTCTCGGGCTCGGCGGGGTGCGGGCTGGTGCCCTGGAGGTCCACGTAGAGCTGGCCGTCGGGGAAGGCGGCGCGCGCCGCGTGTGCCACGTGCACGGCGAGGGTGGTCTTGCCGACGCCGCCGATGCCCGCCACCGCCGAGACCGCCATCACCGAGCCGGTGCCCGATTCGGAGGACGCGGCGGCGAGCGTTTCGCTCAGTTCGGTCACGAAGGACGCGCGGCCCGTGAAGTCCGGGACCGTGGCCGGGAGTTGGGCCGGGTGTTGTGGTGTCTGCGAGGGCTCGGGCGGCCGGACAGAGGGTTCCGACAGGGCCGGGTCCGCCTGGAGGATGCGCTGCTGGAGCTCCGAGAGGCCGGGGCGCGGGTCCACGCCGAGCTCGTCGGCGAGGAGGCGGCGGGTGTCCGCGTAGACGGCGAGGGCCTCCGCCTGCCGGCCCGAGCGGTAGAGCGCGAGCATCAGCAGTTCGCGCAGGCGCTCGCGGAGCGGGTGGTCGGCGGTCAGGGCGGTGAGCGCCGAGACCGCCTCGGCGTGGCAGCCCTGCTCCAGGTCCATGTCGAGGCGGGCCTCCAGGAGTTGGAGTCGCCATTCCTCAAGGCGGGCCCGCTCCGTCTCGGCGTGCGGTCCGGGTACGTGGGCCAGCGGCTCGCCGTCCCAGAGGTCGAGCGCCTCGTTCATCAGCGTCCGCGCCCGGCACAGGTCGGCGGAGTGCCGGGCCCGCTCGGCCTGCGCCGCGAGGTCCTCGGCGGCCACCAGGTCGAGGGCGTCGGGCCGCGCCATGCGCAGCGCGTAGCCGCCCGCCTCGGTCTCCAGGACGCCGGGGCCGAGGATCTTGCGCAGCCGCGAGGCGTACGTGCGGATCGCGGCCAGCGCCTGCGACGGGGGCTCCTCGCCCCATACGGAGTCGATGAGTTCGGCCGCCGTCGCCGTGCGGCCCTGGCGCAGGAGGAGGGCGGCGAGGAGGGCGCGCTGCTGCGGGGAGCCGGTGGCGAGGGGCTCCGCGCCGCGCCAGGACCGGACCGGGCCGAGCACGCTGAAGCGCAGGTCGGCGCCGACGGCCGCGTCCGAGGGGTCCTCGGGCGCGGCGGCGCGCCGCTGCTCCGGAACCCGCGGTCCACCGACCATCTTCACTGCTCCTGCCGCCATGTCCGCATACGTCATTCTGTCGCGCCGTCCAACCGGCGCGCCGGTGTCGCGCGCACATCAAAGACAACTGCCGTCAGTTTGCCTTGTTCCTGGCGGATACGTCAGCCATGGAAGGCACCCATCACAGAGACCTCACGCGTGAACCATCGGGAACCACTGCGCCCGCACTAGCTGACGGGTCGTCAGATCGGCGCTACCGTGGGCCCATGGAGACCACGGAGACAGAAAGCACCCGAAACGCCCAAACTCCCCTGGAATCGGTCGACTTCCCGCAGATCATCTCCGTCGACGACCACACCGTGGAGCCGCCCAACGTCTGGTCCGACCGGCTGCCGAAGAAGTTCCGCGACACCGGGCCCCGGATCGTCCGGGCCCCTCTGAAGGAAATGACCTTCCTCGGGGGGAAGTTCGCGCCCGTCATGGGGAACCCCGGCGACGAAGGACCCATCGGCGACTGGTGGGTCTACGAGGACCTGCACCGGCCGCTGACCCGGCTCGACACCGCGGTGGGCTACGACAGGGACGAGATCAAGCTGGAAGTCATCACGTACGAGCAGATGCGGCCGGGGTCGTTCGACGTGCCCGCCCGGCTCGCCGACATGGACGTCAACCACGTCCAGTCCGCCCTCTGCTTCCCCACGTTCCCGCGCTTTTGTGGGCAGACGTTCACGGAGGCCAAGGACCGGGAGCTCGGGCTGCTCGGCGTCCGGGCGTACAACGACTGGATGGTGGAGGAGTGGTGCGGCCCCGAGGCGCAGGGGCGGCTCATACCGCTGACCCTCGTACCGCTGTGGGACCCGGAGTTGGCGGCGGCGGAGGTGCGGCGCAATGCCGCGCGCGGGGTGCGGGCGGTCGCGTTCTCGGAGATTCCGCCGCATCTCGGGCTTCCGTCCATCCACACGGACGACTGGGACCCGTTCCTCGCGGCGTGCGCCGAGACCGGGACGGTCATCGCGATGCACATCGGGTCCAGCAGCAAGATGCCGTCGACGTCACCGGACGCGCCGCCGGCCGTCGGGTCGACCATCACCTTCGCCAACTGCTGTTTCTCGATGGTCGACTGGCTGATGAGCGGCAAGTTCGAGCGCTTCCCGAACCTGAAGATCATGTACGCGGAGGGGCAGATCGGCTGGATCCCGTACATCCTCGAGCGGGCGGATGTGGTCTGGGAGGAGAACCGGGGCTGGGGCGGCGTCGCCGACAAGGTGCGCAAGCCGCCGTCCGAGTACTTCGCCGACCACGTCTTCGGCTGCTTCTTCGACGACGCGTTCGGGCTGAAGAATCTCGATTCCATCGGGGTCGGGAATGTGTTGTACGAGACGGACTACCCGCACTCCGATTCGACCTGGCCCAAGTCGAAGGAGGTCGGTGAGGCGCAGATGGGGCATCTGGCGGGGGATGTGGTGGATCGGCTGGTGCGGGGCAATGCGATTGAGTTGTTGGGGTTGGGGGCGGATGGGTGCTGGAGGCCCTGATCGGGCGGCCGGGTGCCGGGGTTGCGGTCACGGGGCCCTGCCCCGGGCCCCGTGGGCTCTCGTCCGAAGTGCGGGCTTGAGGTGGGGCGGGGCTTGAAAGGCCGGGGCTCTGCCCCGGGCCCCGCGCCTCAATCGTCGGCGGGGCTTGAGGTTGGGCTCCGCCCCGGGTCCCGCGGGCTCTCGTCCGAAGGGTGCGGCTTGAAAGGCCGGGGCTCTGCCCCGGGCCCCGCGCCTCAATCGTCGGCGGGGCCTGAAGTGGGGCTCCGACCCGAGCCCCGCGGGCTGCGGGGCTTGAAAGGCCTGCTCAATCGCCGCAGGGGCTTGAGGGTGGCTCGGTTCTGGGCCTGAAGTGTTGGCGGGGCTTGGAGGTTTGCCAAGTCGCCGCAGGGGTTCATGGGTCGGCCCCGCAGTCTCGATGGCTCCAGCCCCGGCGCCGGTGGGGAAAATTCAGCCTCGCCGGCGTTTGAGGCGCGGGGTCCGGGGCGGAGCCCCGAGGCGTGGGGGCGGGGGCCCCGCAGCAGCCCGAGACCGGGCAGTGCCACCCCTTGCCTGACGGAGCGTCAGACGTGAGGATGTTGCGCGTCAGCCAGATGTGACGGCCCGTCAGGAAATCTACCGGCAGGGGTGCTCATGGCTTTGCTCGCCTACGGAATGCAACTCCCGGTCCAATCCCAGAGCACCGTCTACGCCGAACCCTGGGAGGCGGGCGCCGGTGTGGAGGATCTCGCCGAGATCGCCCGCACCGCCGACCGGGGCGGCTTCGACTATGTGGCCTGCTGCGACCACGTCGCCATCCCGCGGCGCCTCGCCGACGCCATGTCGACGACCTGGTACGACCCCGTCGCCACGCTCGCGTACCTCGCCGGCATCACCGAGCGCGTACGGCTGCTGAGTCATGTCGCGATCGTCGGGCTCCGGCACCCCCTCGCCGCCGCCAAGCAGTACGCGACCCTCGACCACCTCAGTGGCGGGCGGCTCGTCCTGGGCGTCGGGGCCGGGCACGTACAGGAGGAGTTCGAGGCGCTCGGCGTCGATTTCGCGAAGCGCGGCGCTGTGCTCGACGAGAGTGTGGACGCGTTGAAGGCGGCGCTGGGGCAGGATGAATTCCCTGTTCATAAAGGGGAGTTGTACTCCTTTGAAGGGCTCGGGCAGCGGCCCAGGCCCGCCCAGCGGCGCGTACCCATCTGGGTCGGCGGCTCCTCCGCCCCCGCCGTGCGCCGCGCCGCGCTCAAGGGCGACGGCTGGCTGCCGCAGGGTGACCCGAGGGGCCGGCTTCCGGCGCAGATCGAGAAGCTGCGGCGGCTGCGCGCCGAGGCCGGGGTCGAGGCGCCGCTGACCGTGGGCGCCATCACCGAGCCGTTGTACGTGGGTGCGCCGGCCTGGGACGTCGGGCGGCGCACCCTGACGGGCGGCGGCGAGGCGATCGCCGAGTCGCTGCGGGCGTACGCCGCGATGGGCGTGCAGCAGATCCAGATCCGGTTCCGCAGCCGGTCGCGCGAAGAACTCACCGATCAGATGGCGGCCTTCGCCGTCGAAGCAGCTCCGCACCTGAACGACCTCAACTGACCGACTAGGCAAGGGGTTTGACGCATGGGCAAGCTCGATGGGCGTGTCGTCCTCATCACCGGTGCGGCGCGCGGACAGGGAGAGCAGGAGGCGCGGCTCTTCGCGTCGGAGGGCGCGAAGATCGTCGTCGCCGACGTGCTCGACGATCAGGGCGAGGCCGTCGCCAAGGACCTCGGCAACGGCAACGCGATCTACGTCCACCTGGACGTGAGCAAGGAGGAGGACTGGGTCGCCGCCGTCGGCTCCGCGAAGGCTGCCTTCGGGAAGATCGACGGGCTCGTCAACAACGCGGGGATTCTGCGGTTCAACGAGCTGGTCTCGACGCCTTTGGATGAGTTTCAGCAGGTCATCCAGGTCAACCAGGTGGGGGCGTTCCTCGGGATCAAGACCGTCGCGCCAGAGATCGGCGCCGCCGGCGGCGGGTCCATTGTCAACACTTCCTCGTACACGGGCGTGACGGGCATGGCGTACGTCGGCGCGTACACCGCCACCAAGCACGCCATCGTGGGGCTCACGCGGGTCGCCGCGCTCGAGCTGGCCGCGCAGAAGATCCGGGTCAACGCCGTCTGCCCCGGCGCCATCGACACCGCCATGAGCAACCCGTCCCAGCTCGACCCGGAGGCGAACTCCGAGGAGGGGGCCCAGGCGGTCGACGAGCTGTACCGCAAACTCGTGCCGCTCGGCCGCGTCGGGAAGCCGGAGGAGGTCGCGCGGCTCGCGCTCTTCCTCAGCGCGGAGGAGGACTCGGCGTACATCACCGGGCAGCCGTTCGTCGTGGACGGGGGGTGGCTCGCGGGGGTCAGTGTGTTGTGATCCCCGGCCTGTCGACTGCACCTGACGGTGCGTCAGGTATTGACGGTCGGCGAACGCAGTGGAACAGTCGTTTCATCCAATCTGACGATGCGTCAGAAACTGACGAGGACGGTGAACCTCCTTGGAATTCGGGCTCTTTGTACAGGGATACCTGGGCAAGAAGGCGCTGACGGATCCGACCGCCGAGCACCGCGCGCTCATGAACGAGACCGAGTACGTCATCCAGGCGGACAAGTCCGGCTTCAAGTACGCCTGGGCGTCCGAGCACCACTTCCTGGAGGAGTACTCGCACCTTTCCGCGAACGACGTCTTCCTCGGGTATCTCGCGCATGCGACCGACCGGATTCATCTGGGGTCCGGGATCTTCAACCCGCTGGCGCCGGTCAACCACCCGGTGAAGGTTGCCGAGAAGGTCGCCATGCTCGACCACCTGAGTGAGGGGCGGTTCGAGTTCGGCAGTGGGCGAGGCGCGGGATCGCACGAGATTCTTGGGTTCATGCCGGGGGTCACCGACATGAACTACACCAAGGAGATCTGGGAAGAGACCATCCGCGAGTTCCCGAAGATGTGGCTCCAGGACGAGTACGTCGGGTTCAAGGGCAAGCACTGGGAGCTGCCGCCCCGCAAGATCCTGCCCAAGCCGTACGGGAAGTCGCACCCCGGCATGTGGTACGCGGCCGGGTCCCCGCCGTCGTATGCGATGGCGGCGAAGAAGGGGCTGGGGGTGCTGGGGTTCTCCGTGCAGAAGGTCTCCGACATGGAGTGGGTGCTTGAGCAGTACAAGACCGCGATTCAGGACCCGGATCCTGTCGGGGACTTCGTGAACGACAACGTCATGGTGACGTCGACCGCGATTTGTGCGGAGACGCACGAGAAGGCGGTGCAGATCGCCGTCAGCGGTGGGCTCAACTACCTGCAGTCGCTGCTGTTCCGGTACCACGACACGTTTCCGCGGCCGGAGGGGATTCCGGAGTGGCCGGAGCTGCTTCCGGACTACTCGGAGGAGATCATCGAGCTGCTCATCGCCGAGGAGTTGATGATCTGTGGGGATCCGGATGAGGTGTTGCAGCAGTGCAAGAGGTGGGAGCAGGCGGGGGCGGATCAGTTGTCGTTCGGGTTGCCCATCGGGATTTCGCATGAGGACACGCTGAATTCGATCAAGTTGATCGGGGAGCATGTGATTCCGAAGATCGATACGGATCCGGTGCATCGGACGACCAGGTTCCGGTCGGCCGCGTAGTCCTCTCGGACCGGCCCCGGTTTCCCCTCCCGGACGGAGACCGGGGTCCTTGGCCGTGCCGGGGTTGCGGTCGCGGGGCTCTGCCCCGGGCCCCGCGCCTCAATCGCCGGCGGGGCTTGAAAGATCGGGGCTCTGCCCCGGGCCCCGCTGCTCAATCGCCGCAGGGGCTTGAAAGGCTCGACCGCCGCACGGGCTTGAAAGGCCTGCTCAATCGCCGCACGGGCTTGAAAGGTCTGCTCAATCGCCGCACGGGCTTGAAAGGTCTGCTCAATCGCCGCACGGGCTTGAAAGGCCTGCTCAATCGCCGCAAGGGCTTGATTGTCGGCTTGATCGTTGGAGGGAGACGAACTCGTATGCTCGACCATCTCATCAAGGGTGCCACCGTTGTCGACGGGACCGGTGGGGCCGCCTTCGTGGCTGATGTCGGGATTCGGGACGGGCGGATTGCCGTTGTCGCCGAAGTCGGGAAGGTCGGCGAGGAGGCTCGGAGCAGTGAGGATGCTTCGGGGCTCGTGCTCGCGCCCGGGTTCGTCGATCCGCACACGCACTACGACGCCCAGTTGTTCTGGGATCCGTATGCCACGCCCTCGCTCAATCACGGCGTGACCACCGTCGCCGGAGGCAACTGTGGGTTCACGCTCGCCCCGTTGAACCCGGCGCAGCCCGGTGACGCCGACTACACCCGGCGGATGATGTCCAGGGTGGAGGGGATGTCGCTGGTCGCCCTGGAGGAAGGGGCGCCGTGGACGTGGAATTCGTTCGGGGAGTATCTGGGGGCCCTTGACGGGCGGATCGCCGTCAATGCCGGTTTCATGGTGGGGCATTGCGCGCTGCGGCGGTACGTGATGGGGGCGGATGCTGTCGGTGGGCAGCCGACGCCCGAGCAACTCGACCGGATGGTTGGGCTGTTGAAGGACGCGATGGAGGCCGGGGCCTGGGGGCTTTCCACTACTCAGTCGTCCTCGCACTCGGATGGGGACGGCGAGCCCGTCGCCTCCCGGCATGCGAAGCCCGCTGAGCTGATCGCGCTCAGCAACGCGGTCGGTGAGCACGAGGGGACGCAGATCGAGGCCATCGTCGCCGGGTGTCTCGATCAGTTCAGTGATGATGAGATTGAGTTGTTCGTGGAGATGAGCGCTGCCGCGGGGCGGCCGCTCAACTGGAACGTGCTCACCATCGACGCCTCCGTGCCCGAGCGCGTGCCGCGGCAGTTGGAGGCGAGTGAGCGGGCCCGGAAGTCGGGTGGGCGGATCGTCGCGTTGACGATGCCGATCCTGACGCCGATGAACATGAGCCTCGGGACGTTCTGCGCGCTCAATCTGATACCCGGGTGGGGCGAGGTGCTCGCGCTGCCTGTTGAGGAACGTATCGCCAAGTTGCGTGACCCCGAGGTGCGGGGCGAGATGCTGCGCCGCGCCGACAGCAAGGAGGCCGGCGTCTTCCGGCGGCTCGCGAACTTCGGGCGCTATGTCATCGGTGACACGTACTCCGAGGCCAATGAGGGGCTGTCGGGGAGGGTCGTGAAGGACATTGCCGCTGAGCGGGGGCAGGAGCCGTTCGAGTGTCTCGTCGAGATCTGTGCCAATGACGGGTTGCGGACCGTGCTGTGGCCCATGCCGACCGATAACGACCCGGACTCCTGGGCGCTGCGGGCCGAGACCTGGAACCACGAGGACGTCATGCTCGGCGGGTCCGACGCGGGCGCGCACCTGGACCGGATGTGCGGTGCGCCGTACACGACCCGGTTCATCGGGGACTGTCTGCGGGGGCGGAAGCTGCTCGGCCTGGAGGAGGCCGTCAAGATGCTGACCGATGATCCGGCGCAGTTGTTCGGGCTTCGGGAGCGGGGGCGGATTCAGGAGGGCTTCCACGCCGACCTGGTGCTGTTCGACCCCGAGACCATCGATGCCGGGAAAGCCACTCTCGTGCACGATCTGCCCGGCGACAGCCCGCGCCTCGACTCGAAGGCGATCGGCATAACTGCCGTGTGGGTCAATGGAGTTGAGGCCATGCGTGGGGATGTCGTGAGCGGCGTGGTACCCGGCAAGGTGCTGCGGTCGGGCGCCGACACCCGGACGGTGAGTACCAAGTGAGCGAAGGGCAAAGGCTGTTCGTCGGGGGTGAGTGGGTCGAGCCCGAGGGCGGGCATTATGACGTGGTCGATCCGGCGAGTGAGGCCGTCGTCGGGCACGCTCCCGAGGCCTCGCGGCAGCAGGTGCACGACGCCGCGCGCGCGGCCCGCGATGCCTTCGAGCCCTGGTCGCGTACGAAGCCGGAGGAGCGGGCCGCGATCCTCCACCGGGCCGCCGACCTCATGCAACGGGACTTCGCCGGCAACGCCGAGCTGGCCCAGGAGGAGAGCGGGGCGACGACCGGGACCGCGCGCGGCATGCAGGTCGGTGTCGGCGTCGCGCGGTTCCGGCGGTACGCGAAGGGGGCGCTGGAACCGGTCGAGGAGGCGATGGCGCCGCAGATCAACGAGGCCGGGCCGATGGGCAAGGCGGGCGTGACGGGCGCGCTCGCCGTGCGGCAGCCGGTCGGCGTCGTCACCTGCATCACCTCATACAACAACCCGTGGGCCAACCCGGCCGGCAAGGTCGCCCCCGCGCTCGCCATGGGCAACACCGTGCTCGTGAAGCCCGCGCCGCAGGATCCGCTGTCCGTGTTCCGGATGGCGGCGGCGTTGGAGGAGGCGGGAGTTCCGGCCGGTGTCGTGAACGTCGTGAGCGGGACCGAGGTCGGCGTCGGCGAGGCCGCGGTCGATTCGCCCGACGTCGACATGGTCAGCTTCACCGGCTCCACCGCCGTCGGGCAGCGCATCGGCGAGGTGTGCGGACGGTCCATGAAGCGGCAGTTGATGGAGCTGGGCGGCAAGGGCGCCGCGGTCGTCCTCGACGACGCGGACCTGGACTCGGCGGTGGCCGGCATCGGCACCACGTACGCCTTCTACAGCGGGCAGATCTGCACGGCCCCGACGCGGGCGATCGTGCACCGGTCCGTGTACGACGAGTTCGTCGCCAAGCTCACCGCGTACATCGGCTACATGAAGGTCGGCGACCCGCGCGCGAAGGGGACCGTCGTCGGGCCCGTCATCTCGGCAGCGCACCGGGAACGGATCGAGTCGTACGTCGAGTTGGGGCGGAAGGAGGGCGCGACGGTCGTCGCGGGCGGCGAGCGCCCCGCGTTCGAGAACGGCTTCTACATATCGCCCACCCTGCTCGCCGACTGCACCAACGACATGCGGGTGGTGCGCGAGGAGATCTTCGGGCCCGTCGTCGCCGTGGTCCCCTTCGACGGCGACGAGGACGAGGCGATCGCCCTCGCGAACGACTCCGACTACGGCCTCATCGACTACGTGTGGTCGGGCGATGTCGCACGGGCCTTCCGGGTCGCGCGGCGGCTGCGGGCCGGTGGCGTCGGCGTGAACACGATCGGCCGGAACATGGAGGCGCCGTTCGGCGGCTTCAAGAAGAGCGGGGTGGGCCGGGACGTCGGCTCGTACGCCCTGCACGCGTACAGCGAGTGGCAGTCGATCGTGTGGCCGGGCTAGCTGGGCAGGCCGCAGGAGGAGGGTATCTGTCGCCTCACGGAACCCACGGGCCCCTTTAGTGCGTCTTTACAACAAGCAGGTCAGCCTGCACAGTTGCAGACGGTCACTACGGCGGAACCGGGGGTTCCATGGAGGCGCTGGAGGCGCAGGATCCGCGCACGGTCGGTACATACCGGGTGTTGCGGAGGATCGGTGAGGGCGGCATGGGGCGGGTCTATCTGGCCCGCAACGCGGGAGGCCGCTCCGTCGCGCTGAAGTTCATCCACGCCGACATGGCGGCGCAGCCGGGGTTCCGTGAGCGGTTCCGGCGCGAGGCGGACGTCGTCCGGCGGGTCGGGGCGCCGGGCACGGTGCCGGTCGTGGACACCGGTCTGGAGGAGCGGCACCCCTGGTACGCGTCGGAGTACGTGTCGGGGCCCTCCCTCCAGGACTCGGTCGACCGGTTCGGGCCGCTGCCCGCCGAATCGCTGTGGCGGCTCGCGGCCGATCTCGCGCAGACCCTGGAGCACGTGCACCGGGACCGGCTCGTGCACCGTGACCTCAAGCCGTCCAACGTGCTGCTGTCCGCCGACGGGCCGCGCCTCATCGACTTCGGGATCGTGCACGCCGCGCTCGACGCGGGTCTCAGCGCGGCGGGGCTGACCTCGACCGGGGCGCGGATCGGTACTCCGGCCTACATGTCGCCGGAGCAGGCGTACGGCGAGCGGGTGACCGCCGCGACCGACGTCTACAGCTTCGGGCTCACGCTCGCCTTCGCCGCCACCGGCGTCCAGCCGCACCGGGGCAGCCTCGACCCGCAACTCCCGGGCGTGGACGAGGAGTTGCGGAACCTCATCCGGCAGTGCCTCGACCCGGAGCCGGAGGCGCGGCCGGACGCGGGGCAGCTCGTGGGCCGGGCGCGCACGCACGACGCGACGAGCGACACGTGGCTGCCCGCGCAGGTCGTCTCGCTGATCGCCCGTACGTCGGGGCAGCTCCTGAACCTGGAGGCGCGGGTCGACACGGAGCTGCACGGACAGCTCCCGCAACAGGGGCCGCAGCCGGGCTTCGGTCCCGGCCACACCGCGTACGACCCCGGAGCCCCGGCGGGCTTCCACGGCGCCGCGACGCAGCCGGCCGGGGCGTCGCCGGGCGCCCCGACCCCGCCGCCGCCCTCGACCCCGCCGGGCCCCGCCGGCGGATCCGGCGGCTTCCACGGGTCCGCCACGCAGGCCGCCCCGCCGCCGCCCCGGTACTCGTACGGCCCCGCTCCTCAGCCCTGGGGAGCGGCGGCAGCCCGGTCCGGGCCGGGCGCCTCGGTAGCCGGGGGTGACCGTGGCAGGCTGCTGGGCCGGCCACTGCTCGGGCTGCTGTGGCTGGTGCCCGCGGGCTTCGGCTCGCTCCTCGTCTTCTTCGCCGACGCGACCTTCATGGGCTTCACGCGGGTGACGGGTGCGGCGGCGCTGATCGGCCTGGCGTTCATGCTGACCAGGAGCGGCGGCCCCAACCAGCGGTTTCTGCTGTACTGGCTCGGGCTCGCGGTCCTGGTCCTGCACTCCTGGTGGGGGGTGGGCGGATACAGCGTGACCGGTCTCGAGGTGCAGCACCTGGGCGAGGCGAGGTGGCAGCCGTCCATGTACCAGAACCTCATGGACCTGGTCAGCAGCCTCATCGCGATGCTTCTCGCCTTCGAAGCGCTCGCCCTGATCTACATCGTGCCCGCAGCCTTCATCCGCTTCCGGAAGTCCGCGCCCAATTGAGCCCCCGCGCCTCAATCGCCGCAGGGGCTTGGATGGGGCTTAACTTAAAGGGGCCCCAGGAAGATCGGGTTCGTGAAGGCCGCGAGGGGGCCGGGGAGGCCCGGGGTCGTTGGGGGGTGTCTGAGTTCCGCGCGGGCGTAGGACGCGTACGCCGGGGTGGTGCGCCAGGTCGCCGTGGCCTCGGTCGTCGTGAAGAGCGTGCCCTGGTCCGTGACGATGTGGAGCGTGCAGTCGGGGGCGGACGCCTTGGCCGTAAGGGTGAGGGTGACCGGAGTGTCGGGGGAGACCGCGAGGCGGTCGCCGATGCCCGCCGTCTCGCCCTTGCCGCCGGTCGCCGTGAAGGTGAGCTCGACCGATGAGGATTCGGCGACGTAGGAGTGGCCCGCCTTGATGCCCGCCTGGATGGCCTCGCGAGTCAGGTCGTCCGCCAGGACCACCGTCTGCGGGCCGCCGACGCGGTCCGGGTCGCGGTGCGCGTCGCTGTTGCCCATCGCCGGGATCCACCCCGTGCGGCCCTTTGAACGGGCGTAGGAGACAAGGGTGTTGTCCCAGTCCGCCAGGGACACCTCGTCGTCCGGGGTGTACGGGCCGTTCCACACCTCGACCGCGTCCGCCTCGCCGAAGCCGAACTTCCAGCCGCAGCCGATGCACGTCGCATGCGGGTGCGCGGGGACGACGAGGCCGCCCGCGCGGCGGATCTGCTGCGCGTACTTGGCCCAGCGGTTGTCGCGGGCCCGGTAGCGCCAGTCGACGAACGTGCCGGGTTCGGTGCCGAGCGCGACGACGTGGCCGTTACGGGTGGTGATCTCCTCGCCGATCATCACGAGCAGGTCGTCGCCCGCGACGTCCGACCAGTGCGCGTGCGCGGAGTGCGTGTTGTGGTCGGAGGTGTTGATGAAGTCCAGGCCCGCGGCGCGGGCGAGCGCGCCGATCTCGGCGGGTGTGCGGCGGCCGTCCGAGTACCAGGAGTGCAGGTGGCAGTCCCCGCGGTACCAGGCGCGGCCCCGGCCGCGGGCCCGCTGCGGCGGATAACTCGGGCGCGGCGTCTCGCCGGTGGGGCCGTGCGTGAGCGTCACCGTCACCTCGTACGGCAGGCCCTGTGGGGCCACCGTGTACGGACCCAGCGCGATGTTCCAGCGGCCGGGGCGGACGGGGCCCGGGACGTAGCCGGGCGTCGCGTCGTCGGCGCGGATGAAGAACTCGGTGCGGGCGCCTCCGGACCAGCCGCGGAAGCCCTCGCCGCCGAGCGCCGTGCCGCGCTCGTCGAAGACGCCGATGTCCAGGGCGTTGTTCTGGGTTCCGGCGGGGAGCCCGGTGGCCTTCTCGTACGTGTACGAGACCTTGATCTCGCGTACGCCCGAGGGGACATCGACGGGAAGGTAGACGTAGTCGGGCGCGCCCGGTGGCAGCGTGCCCTTGAGCGTCTTGGTGGACTGCGCGCCGTCGGCGGCGCTGGCGAAGCTCATGGTCGTGAGCGTAAGCGCGGTGGCCGTACCGGTCACGAGCAACGCCCGTCTGCCGATGCCGTGTTCGCCCGCCTGGGCGTCCTCGTGTCTCTCGCCGGTGCACATGTCGGGGCTCCCCAGGGGTTACTACTGGCGGCGCTTGCGGAACAGGCCGACGACGACCAGCACCACGATCACGATGAGGATGATGAAGATCCAGCTGAGCGATTTGCCCCTCTTTTTCTTCTTCGTCTTGTACTTCTTCGTCTTGTACTTCTTCGACTTGCTGACGCTCTGGCTGACGTTCTTGCTCACGTCGACCTTGGAGGTCGTCTTCAGCAGCGTCCCGGAAGTCGCGGAGATGTGGCTACTGGTGGATGTCGACGGCGACGCCGATGCCGTCGCCGGTGCGCCGCCGAGCAGCAGGCCGACCAGCAGTAGCAGCACGGTCATGGGACGCGTGCGAAGAATCATGACAAGCCCCCGTCGGTCCCGCGTCGATCAGGACCCGGCGAGACTAGTGCCCCTCGGCGGCTCCCGGAAGACCCGCTGGAGAGATCCGCTCGTATGCTCGGTTCATGAGTGATCCGGACGCCGTAGCAGAGACCAAGGCAGAACGTCCCACCGCCAACGCGATGCGCCGCGCTCTGAAACGGGCCAGAGACGGTGTCGCGCTCGATGTCACGGAGGCCGCCGTGCTGTTGCAGGCACGCGGCGACGACCTGGCCGACCTCACCACCTCCGCCGCCCGTGTGCGCGACGCGGGCCTTGAGGCGGCGGGCAGGCCGGGTGTCATCACGTACAGCAAGAGCGTGTTCATTCCGCTCACCCGGCTGTGCCGCGACAAGTGCCACTACTGCACGTTCGTGACCGTCCCCGGCAAGCTGCGCCGCGAGGGCCACGGGATGTTCATGTCGCCCGACGAGGTCCTCGACGTCGCGCGCAAGGGTGCCGAACTGGGCTGCAAGGAAGCCCTGATCACCCTCGGCGACAAGCCGGAGGACCGCTGGCCCGAGGCCCGCGAGTGGCTCGACGCGCACGGGTACGACGACACCATCGCCTACGTACGCGCCATCTCGATCCGGATCCTGGAGGAGACGGGGCTGCTCCCGCACCTCAACCCGGGGGTGCTGTCCTGGACGGACTTCCAGCGGCTGAAGCCTGTCGCGCCCTCCATGGGCATGATGCTGGAGACGACCGCCGAGCGGCTGTGGTCCGAGCCGGGGATGCCGCACCACGGCTCGCCCGACAAGGAACCGGCCGTGCGGCTGCGGGTGTTGGAGGACGCGGGCCGCTCGTCCGTGCCGTTCACCAGCGGGCTGCTGATCGGGATCGGGGAGACATACGAGGAGCGCGCCGATTCGCTGTTCGCGCTGCGCCGCACCGCCCGCTCGTACCACGCCATCCAGGAACTCATCATCCAGAACTTCCGCGCCAAGCCGGACACGGCGATGCGCGGGATGCCCGACGCGGAGCTGGACGAGCTGATCGCGACGGTCGCCGTCGCCCGCCACATCATGGGCCCGGCGGGGAACATCCAGGCCCCGCCGAACCTCGTCGACGGCGAGTACGCGCGCCTCATCGACGCCGGGATCGACGACTGGGGCGGCGTCTCCCCGGTCACCATCGACCATGTGAACCCCGAGAAGCCGTGGCCGAAGCTGGATGAGTTGGCGCGTCAGTCGGCTGAGGCGGGCTTCGAGCTGCGTGAACGGCTGTGTGTCTACCCGGAGTTCGTGACGCGCGGCGAGCCGTGGCTCGACCCGCGGCTGCTCCCGCACGTCAGCGCCCTGGCCGACGCCGACGGCCTCGCCGTGGCCGACGCGCCCGTCGTCGGCCGCCCCTGGCAGGAGCCGGACGAGGGATACGTGGCGTCGTCGGGCCGCACCGACCTGCACCGCACCATCGACACCGAGGGCCGGACGTCGGACCGCCGCGACGACTTCGACGTCGTGTACGGCGACTGGGAGGCGCTGCGCGAGCAGGCCGCCCCCGGAATGGTGCCGTCCCGCATCGACGGCGACGTACGCGCCGCTCTGAAGCAGGCCGCCGACGACCCGACGAAGCTCACCGACGACGAGGCCCTCGCCCTCCTGCACGCCGACGGGCCCGCCCTCGACGCGCTGTGCGGCATCGCCGACGACATCCGCAAGTCGATGGTCGGTGACGACGTCACATACATCGTCACACGGAACATCAACTTCACGAACGTCTGCTACACCGGCTGCCGCTTCTGCGCGTTCGCCCAGCGCCGCACGGACGCCGACGCGTACACGCTCTCGCTCGACCAGGTCGCCGACCGGGCCCAACAGGCCTGGGACGTGGGCGCGGTCGAGGTCTGCATGCAGGGCGGCATCCACCCGGACCTGCCCGGCACGGCGTACTTCGACATCGCGAAGGCGGTCAAGGAGCGGGTGCCCGGCATGCACGTGCACGCCTTCTCGCCGATGGAGGTCGTGAACGGCGCGTCCCGCACCGGCATGTCGATCCGCGAGTGGCTGACCGCCGCGCGCGAGGCGGGCCTCGACTCCATCCCCGGTACGGCGGCCGAGATCCTCGATGACGAGGTCCGCTGGATCCTCACGAAGGGCAAGCTGCCGACGGCGACCTGGATCGAGGTCGTCAAGACCGCGCACGAGCTGGGCATCCGCTCGTCCTCGACGATGATGTACGGGCATGTGGACCAGCCCCGCCACTGGCTCGGCCACTTCCGGACCCTGGCGTCCATCCAGCAGGCTGCACTGTCCAAAAACGTGGCCGGCTTCACGGAGTTCGTCACCCTCCCCTTCATCCACACCAACGCGCCGGTCTACCTCGCCGGCATCGCGCGCCCCGGCCCGACGATGCGGGACAACCGGGCCGTGACGGCGATGGCGCGCGTCCTCCTCCACCCGCACATCCCCAACATCCAGACCAGCTGGGTGAAGCTCGGCACGGAGGGCGCGGCCGAGATGCTGCGCTCGGGCGCGAACGACCTCGGCGGCACGCTCATGGAGGAGACCATCTCCCGGATGGCGGGCTCCTCCTACGGCTCGTACAAGTCGGTCAAGGACCTGATCGAGGTCGCCGACACGGCGGGCCGCCCGGCCAAGCCGCGCACCACCCTGTACGGGGAGGTGGCCGAGGAACGGGTCCGGTCCGCGCAGGCATCGGACGGCCATCTCCCGGAGCTGTTGCCGGTGTTGGAGCCGTAGGGCCTACGCTTTCGGGATCCCGGGCCCGGCGCCGCTGACAGGGTGGGCGGCCGGGCCCGAGGTTGCGCAGACGCTCCCGCATTGTCTGCGACTCGGTCCGCCGCCGGACATGGGGATGGAGGGGAGCGGCGGGTGGGCGGCGCCGACACCGCCCATCACCGCGACATCCCGTGAACGGGGCGGCATCAGGAACGTACGTCCTGGGCCGGGGTCCGGTCTCGCCGCTTCGCGCGCGACCGCTGTCCGGTTCGCGCGGCGGCGGTGGCGAGCGTACGGGAGGGGGGTTCGCCGAACCGGTCCTGATAGCGCCGGGCGAACCGGCCCAGGTGGGCGAAGCCCCAGTGGTAGGCGACCACGGTGACTGTGGTCTCGCCGGGTTCGGCGACACGCAGCAGCATCCGTACGTGCTGAAGGCGCACCTCGTGCACGTACCCCATGGGCGTCATCCGCAGCTGCTTGCGGAACGACTCCTGCAGCGTGCGCAGGCTGACCTGGGCGACGGCGGCGAGCCGGTTCGCGTCCCAGGGGTCGGCCGGGCTGTCGCGCACGGCGTCCATGACGCGCTTCACGGCGGCTGCGGGCAGCGCGGGCGGGGGAGCGGCCAGCGCCTCGCGGTAGCGGTGATCGGTCGCCAGCAACAGCCCTTCCAGCAGGGTCTGTTCGAGCCGACCGCAGATCATGGGGCTCTGCAACAGCCCGTCGGGACTGTTCGAGTCGAGTGCGGTCCAGCGGGCCAGGCCCGCCCAACTGCGGCCCGCGCCTTGGGAGATGTCGAACGCGGGCTTGAAGTCGGCGAGACGGTGCGCGGGCCTGCCCAGCATGATCTCCAGTTGCCGGTGCACCGCCGCCTTGTCGACCTTGATGGTGAGGGTGTCGCAGTCCGGCGAGAAATCGCCGACTCGGAAGCTGCCCGTGGGGTTCAGCATGCCCCCTGTGCGGGCCGACACCTGGGTGTCGGCCGCCGGGCCCTGGCCGATGCTGAAGGATCCCGTCGTGGGCGCCACGACGTGGTAGCAGTCCAGTTCAGGGATGTAGGCCCTGATGGACGCGCCGAACGACATGCGTCCGATCGTCACGCCACCCAGCAGCACGACGTCGGCGTCGAGGTCGAAGTCGTCCGCTGCGGGCGTGTCCAGCTTCATGTCGTAGAACTGCTGCGACAGCACGGCACGCGCCTCGTCCACGGAACGCGTGGTGAAGCGGTTGGCCGCGGTCACAAGGCCCTGTCCCTTGCCCGCATCCATGATGTCCCGCCTTTCCCAGTGCCCCTCAGCGCCAGAAGACGTGTGACCTCAGGATCCTCCAACGGGTGGAGCGGCGGGCCGTTTCCGGGCAGCTCCTACCGGATCGCGTCGAGAAAGACGCTCCGGGACCCGAGTTGGCGTGATCCGGTGATCCGGTACGCCAACCACCAAAGAAAGGGTTGGGAAAAACCAACCCCCCCACCTCACCTCCGGACGTAAGCCACCGGAGGGGCGTCACTCGCGAGAGTGACGATCGCCAACTCGACTGGCGAACAGGCGAGTTCGTGGTGCACTCTCTGCCGCATATGCAAATCGGCCCCCGCCGGGACGGCAATCCCGGACGAGGGCCTGACGATCAAGGAAGAAGCGCTTCCCGATGTCTACGAATCAGACTAGCGCGCCCTCGCGCGTCCATTCAGGCCGTTCGGCCACACCCTCACGTGGGCTTCACCGATCCAGGGATCGCCACATGTCCGAATTGACCGTCGTCGGGCATCACCTGGCCCAGCACGCCGACCTGTCCCTCACCGCGATCGGCCTGGCCACGCACATCCAGTCGCTGCCCGACGGGTCGAAGGTCGGCATCAAGGACCTCGCCGCGAAGTTCCCCGTAGGGGAGGTCAGGGTCGCCGCCGCGCTGCGGGAACTGGAGGCGCACGGCTACCTGGAGCGGATCAAGGAACGGCTCCCGTCCGGGCGGATCGTCACGCGCACGATCTCGTACAACAAGCCGCCGCACCTGCGCGACCAGGCACCGCCGGAGCCTCCTGCCGTCCAGGCGCCGCCCGAGGCACCCCGTACCGAGCCGAAGCCCCGCGCACCGCGCCCGCAGCGCCGGTCGCTCCGGGCGCCGCAGCCCGACCCCCAGGACCCCGACCCCGACGCTGTCGGCGTCCTCGTCGGCCTGCGTACCTACGACCCCCGCCTGTTCCTCTCCGAACGCGACATCCGCCGCCTCGCCCCCGCCGCCGAGGAGTGGCTGGCGCGGGGCATGACGCCCGGCGACGTGAAGCGGGCCCTCACGGCGGGCCTGCCCACCGTCCCGATCCGCCACCCCGCGGCCCTGCTGGCACACCGGCTGGCCGCGTCTCTGCCTCCCGAACTCCCACCGAAGCCCCCGGTCGAGCCCTTGCCCGGGCCACCCGCCCCACGCCGGCTGCCGCTCCAGAACTGCGACGGCTGCGACCGGGCGTTCCGGGCGGCGGGGCCGGGGAAGTGCCGGGAGTGTGCGGCGACGATGGTGCGCGCCGCATGACCCGGACGACCGCCTCGCTGTCGTGGTACAGGTTGTGTACCATTGGTGTCATGGCATTGAAGCGTACGAACGTCTACGCGGACGACGCGGATCTGGCGCTGATCAAAGAGGCCTCCGCGCGACTGGGTATGTCCGAGGCCGAAATGATCCGGGAGGGCATCCATCGCATCGCGATGGCCCGCCGGGTATGGGACGAGCCCTTCATCGCCGATGAGGAGGCCATCGACCTGGGTGGACCCGTGACGCATGACGACGTGCGTGCGGCGAGGTCCGGCGGCGGCTCGGGCGCGGGCGCGCGGCAGAACAGGGGACGCGCTGCGTGATCGTGATCGCCGACACTTCGGGGCTTCTCACGCTTTGCAACAGGTCGGATCCGGATCACCTGGCCGCGCGGAAAGCGGTCGACGAGTGCGGTCTGCTGGTCGCGAGTCCGATGGCGCTCACCGAGGTCCATCAGGTGGCCACCAGCAGAGCCGGGCGGCGGGCTGCCGACGGGGTCATGCGCGTGTTGATGGGTCGCCTGGCGGAGACGCGGCTGGTCCTGGCCGAGGTCACTCCGGCGCTGCTCGACATGGCGCTGACCGTGCGCGCCCGTTACGACTCCCTCGACCTCGATCTCGTGGATGCCATGAACGTCGCCCTCGCGGCGGAGTACGACACCGACGCGGTGCTCACGAGGGACCTCCGGGATTTCCGGACGGTGCGGCCGCTGGGGCGCAGGCCGGGGTGTTTCCGGATCCTGCCGGACGACCTCTAGCCGAGCGGCCGCGTGCGCACGCTCGTCCACGATCCCATCACTTCGTGAACATTCCTGGTCGACGTCGGTCGATTACAGTGCTCCAAGCCGAAGGGTCGAGGGTCGTGACAGGAGGAGTCCCCCATGGGCGCAGCGTCCAACGCGGCGGCCGTATGGGGTCGCACAGAACAGCAGGACTTCCGCAGCAGAGTGCGCGGCACCCTGCTCGGTGGCGCACTCGGTGACACCCTCGGCGCCCCGCTCGACGGCCTCTCGCTCGACGGAATCCACGCCGAGCACGGGGCGGAAGGGCTGGGGCAGCTGGTGCCCGTGTACGGGCGGACGGGCGCCATTACGGCCGCCACCCAGCTGACCCTGTTCACCGTCGACGGGCTCATCCGCGCCCAGGTCCGCCGCGACACCGGCGCCTGGCATCCGCCGACGGACGTGCACCGGGCCTATCTGCGGTGGGCGGCGACCCAGCGCGAGTGGGGTCCCGACCTGCGCCGCAAGGAGGACGGCTGGCTGGCCCGCGAGGAGTGGCTGTACTCGCGGCGGGGAGCCGCCCAGGCGTGTCTGCTGGGGCTCGGCAACGACGTCATGGGGACGCTCGACCGACCCAAGAACCTGGACGCGGACGGGGCGGAGGCGGTGACGCGCTCCGCGCCGTTCGGGCTCCTCGTGGGCTGGGAGCCGCAGCTCGTGTTCCAGCTCTCCGTCGAGTGCGCGGTGCATACGCACGGTGCGGCGGAGGCGTATCTGTCGGCCGGAGCGTACGCGGTTCTCGTGCACGCCCTCGCGCGTGGCGACTCGCTCGACGCCGCCGTGCAGCGGGCGCTGGCTCTGCTCGCCGCGCGCCCCGGGCATACGCCCGTCGCGGACGCGCTCAAGCACGCGCTCGGCGCCGTACGGCAGGGTATGCCGACCGCGGCGCGGGTCGGTGAGCTGGTCGGTGAGGGCGATGCGACGGGTGTGCTCGCGGCTGCCGTGTACTGCGCGCTGGTCAGCGACGACATCCGGCACGGGCTCGGGCTCGCCGTGCATCACGACGGGCCTTCCGCGCTGGTCGGCGCGTTGTGCGGGAGTCTGCTCGGGGCGCTGCACGGGGAGACGGCGTTGCCGCCGGCGTGGGTGGCGGAGGTCGAGGGCAGGCCCACGATCCTGGAACTTGCGGATGACTTCGCCATGGAGATGACGCAGGGCGCTGCGCTGCATGGGCCTGCGGCCGCTTCGGCGGGTTGGTTGGCCCGCTACCCGCGCGCGTAGCCCCCACCCCGGGGCTCTGCCCCGGACCCCGCGCCTCAATCGCCGGCGGGGCTGAAAAGATCGGGGCT
>NZ_JBEOVM010000071.1:0-32697 GCF_040295505.1 Streptomyces sp. NPDC002790
TCCAGTTGCCGACGGAGCCCGAACCGCCGCAGAAGTGCCCGTTGAAGTGGGTGCCGATCTCGTTGCCCTCGAGCCATGTCTCCCCGGCCCGCTGCTGATGCCGCGTCAGGCGTCGACCTTCTCCATGACCTCGTCGGAGACGTCGAAGTTGGCGAAGACGTTCTGCACGTCGTCGCTGTCCTCGAGCGCGTCGATCAGCTTGAAGATCTTGCGCGCGCCCTCCTCGTCCAGCTCGACCTGCATGGTCGGGACGAAGTTGGCGTCCGCCGAGTCGTAGTCGATCCCGGCCTCCTGGAGCGCGGTGCGCACCGCGACCAGGTCGGTGGCCTCGGAGAGCACCTCGAAGGACTCGCCCAGGTCGTTGACCTCCTCGGCGCCCGCGTCGAGCACGGCGCCCAGGACGTCGTCCTCGGACAGCCCGGTCTTGGGGACGACCACGACGCCCTTGCGGTTGAACAGGTACGACACCGAGCCCGGGTCGGCCATGTTGCCGCCGTTGCGGGTCATGGCGACGCGCACGTCGGAGGCGGCGCGGTTGCGGTTGTCGGTGAGGCACTCGATGAGCACCGCGACACCGTTCGGACCGTAGCCCTCGTACATGATCGTCTCGTAGTCGGCGCCGCCGGCCTCGAGGCCGCCGCCGCGCTTGACCGCGGAGTCGATGTTCTTGTTCGGGACCGAGCTCTTCTTGGCCTTCTGGATGGCGTCGACGAGCGTCGGGTTTCCATCGGGGTCGATGCCGCCGGAGCGGGCCGCGACCTCAATGTTCTTGATCAGCTTCGCGAAGAGCTTGCCGCGCTTGGCGTCTACCACGGCCTTCTTGTGCTTCGTCGTAGCCCATTTAGAGTGGCCGGACATCTGCCTGTCTCCTTCGCGTAACCCACCTCAATAACGAACGTCAGCGATCCTACAAGGATCCCGAAGCCGCCTTGGCCCGCACCATGTCCACGAACATGGCGTGGATCCTGTGGTCCCCCGTGAGCTCGGGGTGGAAGGACGTCGCGAGGGCGGCGCCCTGGCGCACGGCGACGATGTGCCCCTCGTACTCGGCGAGCACCTCCACCTCGGCGCCCACGGACTCCACCCAGGGAGCGCGGATGAAGACGCCCTCCACAGGATCGCCCTCGACGCCCCGCACGTCGACGGCCGCCTCGAACGACTCGTTCTGCCGCCCGAAGGCGTTGCGCCGCACGATCATGTCGATGCCGCCGATGGTCTCCTGGCCCGAGCGCGGGTCCAGGATCTTGTCGGCGAGCATGATCAGTCCGGCACACGACCCGTAGACGGGCAGACCTTCGCGCACACGCGCGCGAAGGGGCTCCATCAGGCCGAAGAGGTGGGCCAGCTTCGAGATGGTGGTCGACTCACCACCGGGGACGACGAGTCCGTCGACCTCGGCCAGTTCCTCGGGACGCCGCACCGGCCTGGCGGTCGCGTCCGCCATGGCCAGGGCGACGAGGTGTTCCCGTACGTCGCCCTGGAGTGCGAGCACTCCGACCACAGGAGTGGTCATCACCAGCCCCGGTTCGCGTAGCGCTCGCCCTCGGGCAGGGTGTCGCAGTTGATGCCGACCATGGCCTCACCGAGGTTGCGGGACGCCTCCGCGATGATCTTCGGGTCGTCGAAGAAGGTGGTGGCCTTCACGATGGCGGCGGCGCGCTTGGCCGGGTCGCCGGACTTGAAGATGCCGGAGCCGACGAAGACGCCCTCGGCGCCGAGCTGGCGCATCAGCGCGGCGTCGGCGGGGGTGGCGACGCCACCGGCGGAGAACAGCACGACCGGCAGCTTGCCGAGCTCGGCGACCTCCTTGACCAGCTCGTACGGGGCGCGCAGGTCCTTGGCGGCGGCGTACAGCTCGTTGTTGTCGTAGCCACGCAGGCGGGCGATCTCGCCCTTGATCTGGCGCATGTGGCGCACGGCCTCGACGACGTTGCCGGTGCCGGCCTCGCCCTTCGAACGGATCATGGCGGCGCCCTCGGCGATGCGGCGCAGGGCCTCGCCGAGGTTGGTCGCGCCACAGACGAAGGGGGTCGTGAAGGCGAACTTGTCGCTGTGGTTGACCTCGTCCGCCGGGGTGAGCACCTCGGACTCGTCGATGTAGTCCACACCGAGCGACTGCAGCACCTGGGCCTCGACGAAGTGGCCGATGCGGGACTTGGCCATGACCGGGATCGAGACGGCGCCGATGATGCCCTCGATCATGTCCGGGTCGGACATCCGGGCCACGCCGCCGTCCTTGCGGATATCGGCGGGCACCCGCTCCAGGGCCATCACGGCGACGGCGCCGGCGTCCTCGGCGATCTTCGCCTGCTCGGGCGTGACGACGTCCATGATGACGCCACCCTTGAGCTGCTCGGCCATGCCGCGCTTGACGCGGGCGGTGCCGGTGGCGGTGTTTTCAGAAGTGGACACGGGTGACCTCACTCGGTGAAGAAGGCTCTTTCAGTACCGAGGAAACCTCTGGGGAACAGGCCACTACAAGGGCCAATGAACAGCCGGTGGATCCTTTTGGCCTGGGAACTACTTGGTGGCGCGGTCGGCCAGCGCCACCGGCGGCTCGTCGTCCATCTCGAAGGCCAGCGGGAACGGGGCGTGCCCGGAGAGCCGGAACCAGCGGACCGTGCGGTGCCGGCGCAGCGCGCGGGCGGCGCGTACGGCGTCGTTGTGGAAGCGGCGGGCCATGGGGACCCGGCGGACCGCCTGGGCGAGCTCCTCCGCGGCCTCCTCGCCGCCGGGGGCCTCGCGGACCACCTCGACCTGGTCGGGCTCGCTGAAGACCGCCCTGAGCGCCTGGCTGAGCTCGCTCTCCGCCACCTCGCGCTGCTCCTCCTCGGCCTGACGCGCGGCGTGTGCCGCCTCGTACAGCACGATCGACGCGGCCGGGTCGAGCACACCCGACGTGGCCAGTTCCTGGGCGACCGAGGCACGGCGCAGGAGTTGGGCGTCCAGGGCGGCGCGGGCCGCGTCGATCCGGGCGTGCAGGCGGTCGAGGCGTCCTGCGGTCCAGCTCAGGTAGAGCCCGATCGCGAAGAGGCCTACGGCGATCCAGATGAGGGTGACGGTCACGGGCGGCAAGGCTACCGGGGATATGACACAGGCTCTCAGTCCCGCGCCAGCCCGAAGCGCGCCCTGAGGCCCGTCCGCTCGTCCGCCGCCACCGCGGCCGCGCCCTGGGTCACCGTCTCGTAGACCGAGAGGATGTCCGCGGCGACCGTGGACCAGTCGAAGCGGCGGACGTGCTTGCTGCCACGCGCGCGCAGTTCCTCGCGGCGGTCCGGGTCGCCCAGGAGGCGCAGGGCCGCGACGGAGAGGGCGTCCGCGTCCTCGTTGGTGAAGAGTTCACCGGCCGCGCCCTGGTCGAGGACCTGGGTGAAGGCGTCCAGGTCGGAGGCGAGCACGGGCGCGCCCGCCGACATCGCCTCCACCAGGATGATGCCGAAACTCTCGCCTCCGGTGTTGGGCGCGACGTACACGTCGACGCTCGCCAACAGGCGCGCCTTGTCCTCGTCGCTGACCATGCCGAGGAACTCGACGCGGTCGCGCATCTCCTTGGGCAGTGAGGCCACCGCCTCGTCCTCGTCGCCCCGCCCCGCGACCAGGAGCCGGGTCCGCGGGCGCTCGGCGAGGATCTTCGGCAGCGCCTTCATGAGCACCGGAAGGCCCTTGCGGGGCTCGTCGATGCGGCCGATGAAGCCGATCGTGTCCCCCTGCCACTCGGGCTTGGGCTCGGCGCGGGCGAAGAAGTCGACGTCGACACCGTTCGGGATGACGACCGCGTCGCCGCCCAGGTGTTCGACCAACGTACGGCGCGCGTACTCGCTCACCGCGATGCGCGCGCTGATCTTCTCCAGGGCGGGCTGCAGGATCGGATACGCGGCGATCATGGCGCGCGAGCGCGGGTTGGACGTGTGGAAGGTCGCGACGATGGGGCCCTGCGCGGCCCAGCACGTCAGGAGGCCGAGCGAGGGCGACGCCGGTTCGTGGATGTGCACGACGTCGAACATGCCGTCGCTCAGCCAGCGGCGTACCCGCGCGGCGCTCAGGAAGCCGAAGTTCAGGCGCGCCACCGAGCCGTTGTACGGCACGGGAACCGCGCGGCCCGCCGACACGACGTACGGCGGCAGCGGGGTCTCGTCGTCCGCGGGGGCGAGGACGGAGACCTCGTGTCCCAGGCCGATGAGGTGCTCCGCCAGATCGCGGATGTGGAACTGGACGCCGCCCGGCACGTCCCAGGAGTACGGGCAGACGATTCCGATCCTCACGCCGACCTCTCTTCGAAATGGTCGAGGTCGGCGAGCCACAAGCGCTGCAGCATGTGCCAGTCCTCCGGATGGTCCGCGATCCCTGTGGCGAAGGCATCGGCCAGCGCCTGCGTCATGACAGACGTCTTCTCGGCCCGCGTACCTGTCTCCGGCACGTCGACGGGTGGGTGGACGCGACCACGCATTATGGCCGAGTCGTCGTACCAGAGGGTGACCGGAAGCAGCAGCGCGCCGGTCTGTTGGGCGAGCATCGCGGGCCCCGCGGGCATCCGCGTCGTCTCGCCGAAGAACTTGACCTCCACGCCGGAGGACGACAGGTCCCGGTCAGCTACCAGGCAGACCAGGCCGCCCGCCCGCAGCCGCCGTGCGAGCGTCCCGAAGGCGGCGCCGCCCGTGTGGGGCAGCACCTCCATGCCGAGGCCCTCCCTGTAGGCGACGAACCGGTCGTACAGGGTCTCCGGCTTGAGCCGCTCCGCGACGGTCGTGAACGGGGTGTCCAGCTCGGTGGTGACCCAGGCGCCCGCCAGGTCGTAATTGCCCATGTGGGGCAGCGCGAGGACGACACCCTTGCCGGCGTCCAGGCCCTCGGTGAGGTAGTGGACGTCCTTGATCGACACGCCCTCCCGGATGCGCTCCTTGCTCCAGGCGGGGAGCCGGAAGGACTCCATCCAGTAGCGCAGGTACGAGCGCATGCCCTTCTTGGAGAGCTGTTGCAGGCGCTGTGGAGTGGCATCGGGCACCACGCGCGCGAGGTTGGCCTCCAGCCGCTGCACGCCCTTGCCGCGCTTCTTCCAGGCCGCGTCGGCGATGGTGCGACCGACGCGCCGCGCGACCGGCTCGGGAAGCTTCTTGACGGTCGCCCAGCCGAGCCCGTACAGCGCGTCGGTGATCCGCTCCTGCGTCCCGCTCACGAGGCGGCCCCCTCCTGGGAGGCCGCCGCGTCGGCCTCGGCGGACTCGCGGCGCACCGTGACAACGCGCTGGATCAGCGTGACGAGGCTGCCCACGGCGACGATCCACAGGGCGACCGGCAGCAGGTACTGGATGCCCGGCACGCCGAATTTGTGCAGCCCGGCGAAGCCCGCGGCGACGAGCGAGATGACGAGCCGCTCGGCGCGCTCGATGAGCCCGTTCACGGCGACCGGCAGGCCGATCGCTTCGCCACGTGCCTTCGTGTACGACACGACCTGGCCGCTGGCGAGGCAGAAGATCGACACGGCGCACAGGACGCTGTCGTTCCCGCCTCCGGCGTACCAGAGCGCCAGTCCGCCGAAGATGGCGCTGTCGGCGACGCGGTCGAGCGTGGAGTCCAGGAAGGCGCCCCAGCGGCTGGAGCGGCCCAGCTGGCGCGCCATATTGCCGTCCACGAGGTCCGAGAAGACGAACAGCGTGATGACGACGGTTCCCCAGAAGAACTCACCGCGCGGATAGAAGACCAGCGCACCGGCCACGACTCCGGCGGTGCCCAGGAGCGTGACCGCGTCGGGGCTGACTCCGCGGCGGATGAGAAACGCGGCGAACGGTGTGAGGACACGCGTAAAGAATGCACGCGCGTACTTGTTCAGCATGGCCTTCCCGAGGGTCGGTGGCCGCGCGGCCCCTCTGGCCACCGGCTGGCCCATCGTAGCCACGCACAGGTCCGAACCGCCGACGGGCCGCCACGTGCGCGTGCGATCCCGTACGACGTATGGACGCACAGTGACCCGAGTGGAAAGCTCGAAGACACCGCGGGCGTCGCCGAAGCCGCCTCCGCACGCGGATTCGCGTGTCCGCGCCCACAGGCCGATGACGACCTAGGACCTCACCGAGCAATCAACCGGGAGGCAAGGCATGGGCGACAAGAACAACGGACACCCCGGAGCCGCCGGCAGGGCAGCGACGGCCGACCACCCCGCGTCCGTACGGAATGTGGTGCTGGTCGGCCACAGCGGCTCGGGCAAGACGACCCTGGTGGAGGCCCTCGCGCTGACCGCGGGGGCGGTGAACAGGGCGGGGCGCGTCGAGGACGGCACCAGCGTCTCCGACTACGACGAGATCGAGCACCGCCAGCAGCGCTCGGTCCAGCTCTCCCTCGTCCCGCTGGAGTGGGACGGCTTCAAGATCAATCTCCTGGACACCCCCGGATACGCCGATTTCGTCGGGGAGTTGAGGGCCGGGCTGCGGGCCGCGGACGCGGCCCTTTTCGTCGTCTCTGCGGCCGACGGGCCCGAGACGATGTCCGGCGCGACGCGCATGGTGTGGGAGGAGTGCGCGGCCGTCGGCATGCCGCGGGCCATCGTGATCACGCACCTGGAGGCGGCGCGCGCCGACTTCGAGGACGTGACGCGGACCTGCGCGGAGATCTTCGGCGGCGACGACCCCGACGCCGTGCTCCCGCTGTACCTCCCGCTGCGCGGCGAACGGGCGCCGGACGGGCACGCGCCCGTGACAGGTCTGGTCGGACTGCTCTCGCAGCGCCTCTTCGACTACGCGTCGGGCGAACGCAAGGAGTCGGAACCGGGCGCCGACCAGGCCTCGTTGATCGAGGAGGCCCGCAACCGGCTCATCGAGGGGATCATCGCCGAGAGCGAGGACGAGACCCTCATGGACCGCTACCTGGGCGGCGAGGAGATCGACGTCAAGACGCTCATCGACGACCTGGAGCGGGCCGTCGCGCGTGGCGTCTTCCACCCGGTACTCGCGGCGGCCCCGGCGGCGGAGGACGCACGGCAGGGCATCGGCACCGTCGAACTCCTCGAGCTGATCACCGGCGGCTTCCCGACACCCTTGGAGCGGGCCGCTCCCGATGTGCGCGGGCGCGACGGCAAGGAGCTCGACATCCACGCCTGCGACCCGCAGGGGCCACTGGTGGCGGAGGTAGTGAAGACGGCGTCCGACCCGTACGTGGGGCGGGTCTCGCTCGTCCGCGTCTTCTCCGGCACCCTGCGGCCCGACGAGACGGTGCACGTGTCGGGCCACGGGCTCTCCGACCACGGGCACGAGACCCGCGCCCTGCACGAGGCGGACGAACGGATCGGGGCGCTCTCGGCCCCCTTCGGGAAGCAGCAGCGCACCCTGACGCACTGCGTCGCCGGCGATCTGGCGTGCGTCGCGAAGCTGAGCCGGGCGGAGACCGGGGACACGCTCTCGGCGAAGGAGGCGCCGCTGCTCATGTCCCCGTGGGAGATGCCCGATCCGCTGCTTCCGCTGGCCATCCAGGCACACAGCAAGGCCGACGAGGACAAGCTCTCGCAAGGCCTTTCGCGCCTGGTCGCCGAGGACCCGACGATGCGTCTGGAACAGAACCAGGACACGCACCAGGTGGTGCTGTGGTGCCTCGGCGAGGCACACGCGGACGTCGCGCTGGAACGGCTGCGCAGCCGGTACGGGGTGCAGGTCGACGTCGTGGCGCACCGGGTCTCCCTTCGGGAGACGTTCGCGGGCAAATCGGCGGGGCGCGGCCGGCACGTGAAGCAGTCCGGTGGCCACGGCCAGTACGCGATCTGCGAGATCGAGGTGGAGCCGCTGCCCGGCGGCTCGGGAATCGAGTTCGTGGACAAGGTCGTCGGCGGCGCGGTGCCCCGGCAGTTCATCCCGTCCGTGGAGAAGGGCGTGCGGGCTCAGGCGACGAAGGGCGTCGCGGCCGGTTATCCGCTCATCGACGTACGGGTGACGCTGCTCGACGGCAAGGCACACTCGGTGGATTCGTCCGACGCGGCGTTCCAGACGGCGGGGGCGCTCGCGCTGCGCGAGGCGGCGGCCGATGTACGCATCCATCTCCTGGAACCGGTGGCAGAGGTCGAGGTCCTCGTCGGTGACGACTACGTGGGGGCCGTGATGAGCGACCTGTCCGGGCGGCGGGGCCGTGTCGTCGGCACCGAACAGGCAGCGGGCGGGCGGACGTTGATCAGGGCCGAGGTGCCGGAGATCGAGATCGGCCGGTACGCCGTGGACCTGCGCTCGCTGTCGCACGGCACGGCGCGTTTCAGCCGCGCGTACGCCCGGCACGAACCGATGCCGGCCCAGCTGAGCGAGCGGATCCGCGAACAGGCGCAGGACGTCCCCTAGTCGGGCCGTGGCCGCGCACCGGCCCCGGCTTCCCGTTCCTCGGGGCCGGTGTCGGTGGCGGCCGCTACGCTGGTCGAAGATCAGCCGGTTCCGGCCGACAGCGCGCCCAACAGGTGTGCGGGGCGGGCAAGTCGGGAAAAGCCGCAGCGACGGCGTGCGGTGATGGGGGTGGCAATGGCGGACACGATGAAGCCGGCTTCGGCCGACGGAGTATTCGACTTCCGACCGGGCGCGCAGATCCCGCTGCAGGGGTCCGCGGGCCAGACCGCCGCGACGTTCGCCATCGCCTCGGCCGCCTACCGGGACGATCCGGCGGTGAAGATCGAGGAGACCAACAACGAGTGGCACAAGTCCCAGATGAAGAAGGGCATGTGGTCACTGTTCGCGCCGAATCTCGGTGAGGCCTTCGCGCGGGCGGTGCAGATGCGGATGCTGGGCGGCGCCCGCAAGCCGCTCATCCAGTCGTTCGGCACGGAACCGCAGGTCGTCGTGGAGCACTGCCTCGCGTCCAATCGGATCCGGCGCCAGCGCGACAGCCTGCTGACACTGGTGACGGTGGTGTTCGGCTTCCTGTTCCTGCCCGGTTTCCTGCTCTGGGTGATCGCGTTCGAGATCCGCCGCAGGGACAACATCCGGGTGGCCCAGGCCGAGAAGGAGGTCAAGGAGGCCGAGAGCAAGGGCGCCAAGGAGAAGCGCGAGGCCAAGAAGCGGGAACGCGCGGCGCGCGGCCGGGCCGCCCTCACCATGGCGGTGATCGCCGTGGTGTTCGTCGCCGCCGTGATCGTGCTCGTCAAGCTTCCGTCCAGCAACGGCTGGACCTGGTATCTGCGCGCCTCCTTCGTGGCGCCCGTGGTCGGCGGCTTCTGGGCGCGGCGGATCTGCGAGAGCACCGCGCGGGACCTGCGGGACCGGTGGGGCGGGCTGCTGTCCGGCGGCGGGGTCGGCGCGAAGATCCCGGAGGCGGTTCCCGGCAGTCCCGGCGAGACCTCGGCCGAGCAACTGCGGCAGAACCTCGCCAAGTTGACCGCCGAGCAGGCCTCGAACTCGGTGTTCTACGCGGGCCCCAAGGGCATCCTGGGCATGGGCACACGCTGGGGTGGCTGGCAGCTGGCCGAGGACCTGGTGTCCAAGGAGCCCGGCAAGGACATCCACCCGTTCCGCAGCTGGGACGTGATCCGCGCGATCCACGACCAGCTCCGCCTCCTGGAGCGCAAGCCCATCCACACGGGAGGCTTCCCCACGCCTTCGGTCAAGCACTGGATCGTCTCGCCGATCGGTGAGAACGCGAAGAGCGTGACCCGCCCCTCGGGCGTGAACGTGGAGGCGTTCGAGACCAGGACGCACGAGATAGAGCGGATCTGCAACGAGCAGCAGTTCGGCGGCGGCAGCCGCCACTATCTGGGCGTCCAGTTCACGCTCTGGGACGGCCAGTTGGTGATCACGATGCTGATCACGGTGACGGTGCTGCACCAGACGCTGCGGATAGAGGTGACCGGGCACGCGCTCGGTCCGGTGCACTCCCTGTTCACGTCGAAGCCCGAGCCGAAGAAGAAGGAGATCTCCAAGCCCATACGGTTCTGGGAGACCACGGAGAAGACGCTCCCGCTGATCACCTCGGACGAGGCGGTCCGGATCGCGGTCCGCGCCCCCTTCACCTGGTATCCGCCGCTCCTGGACCACCTCGGCGGCAAGCTGGTGCTGCCCGAGCCGTTCGGCCTGCGCCACGCCTGGGCGGACCAGCCGTGGCGGCACCGCTTCATGGCGGACGACGCGCTGCGCACAGCGACGCCCGTGCTGCGCGTGGTGCACGCGGCGGCCATCAGGGTGCTCGATGAGAACGGCGTGGACACCGAGAAGTTCGGCAACCGCTCGGGCTTCCTCAGCGGCGCGGTCCAGGACCCGACACCGGGTAAGGCGGACACGTACAACGCGTAGGACGCTCGCCTACTCGCTCGGCCAGGCCTTCGCCAGGGCCGTGCGGGTGTCGGCGAGCATCTGCGGCAGCACCTTGGTGTGGCCGACGACCGGCATGAAGTTGGTGTCGCCGCCCCAGCGCGGAACGACGTGCTGGTGCAGATGCGCCGCGATGCCCGCGCCCGCGACCGCGCCCTGGTTCATGCCGATGTTGAAGCCGTGCGCACCGGAGGCCGAGCGCAGCGCACTCATGGCGCGCTTGGTGAAGTCGGCGAGCTCCGCGGTCTCGTCCAGGTCGAGATCGGTGAAGTCGGCGACGTGCCGGTAGGGCAGCACCATCATGTGCCCGCCGTTGTACGGGTACAGGTTGAGGATCGCGAAGACGCGGTTGCCGCGGGCCACGATCAGCGCGTCCTCGTCGGACTTGCCGGGAGCCGCGCAGAAGGGACAGCCGTCGTCGGCCCCGGGGCCGCTCGGTTTGCCCTCGCCCTGGATGTACGCGATGCGGTGCGGGGTCCACAGACGCCCGAATCCGTCCGGCTCACCCACTGGACCGACCTGCTGCTCCGGCTCACTCGTCATGCAATGCAGCATATGGCGTCGCCTCACAGAGGCGTGTCGGCGGGTACCGCCCCAGGTCGGCGCGGGCGATGCTGTCGGGATGACCGACACCCCACTCGCCCGCTGGGAACGGCGCAACGGCATCGTCCTGGCGGTGGCCTCGCTCGTCTACCTCGCCGGGTACGCGGTCCGGGTCCTCGGCGGGGCCCTGCCCGAAGCCCTGCGCACCCTGTGCCTCGTGCTCACGCTCGCCGCGTGGGCGGTGTTCATCGTGGACTACGTGGTGCGTCGGCACCTGAGCGGACAGCGCTGGCCGCGCTTCGTCCGCACCCACTGGCTGGACACGCTGGTCCTGCTGCTTCCGCTGCTGCGTCCCGTACAGCTCGTGCAGACCTACGAGGCGGTGCAGCGCCGGCAGAACGCACCGCGGCTCTCGCTGCACGCGCGCGTGATCGCGTACGCGGGCCTCTCGGTGACGCTGCTCGGCTTCGCGGGGTCGCTGGCCCTGTACCAGCAGGAGCACACGGCGCCCGGCGCGGACCTTCGTACCTACGGCGACGCGGTGTGGTTCACGTGCACGACGCTGTCGACCGTCGGCTACGGGGATCTGGCGCCGGTGACCCCGCTCGGCCGGCTCGTGGCGGTGGGTGTGATGGCCTGCGGCCTGGCCCTGCTCGGCGCGGTCACGGGTTCGTTCTCCTCGTGGCTGCTGCAGGTGTTCGCGCGGGAGGGGGACCAGGAAACGGAGAGGCCCCCGGGGGATCCCCCAGGGGCCTCACACCGTACGGACTGACCGGGTCAGTGGGTCAGACCTGCGCCCGCTCCTCGACGACCTTCGCGATCTTCGCGATGGCCTCGTCGACCGGGATGCCGTTCTCCTGCGAGCCGTCGCGGTAACGGAAGGACACCGAACCGGCGTTCATGTCCTCGTCGCCCGCGATGACCATGAAGGGCACCTTGGCCTTCTGTTGGTTGCGGATCTTCTTCTGCATGCGGTCCGAGGACTTGTCGACCTCGACGCGCAGGCCCAGGGCGCGCGCCTTCTCGGCGAACTCCTCCAGGTACGTCACGTGGCCGTCGCCGATCGGGATGCCGACGGCCTGGACCGGGGCGAGCCACGCCGGGAACGCACCCGCGTAGTGCTCCAGGAGGACGCCGAAGAACCGCTCGATCGAGCCGAACAGGGCGCGGTGCAGCATGACGGGCTGCTGCCGCGAGCCGTCCGCGGCGGTGTACTCCAGGCCGAACCGCTTCGGCTGGTTGAAGTCGACCTGGAGGGTCGACATCTGCCAGGAGCGGCCGATGGCGTCCTTGGCCTGCACGGAGATCTTCGGCCCGTAGTACGCGGCGCCGCCCGGGTCGGGCACGAGCGGCAGGCCCTGCTTCTCGGCGGCGGAGCGCAGCGCCTCGGTGGCCTCGGCCCAGTCCTCGTCCGTACCGATGAACTTCGGGGAGTCGTCACGGGTGGACAGCTCCAGCTCGAACTCGGTCAGGCCGTAGTCGCGCAGCAGGTCGAGCACGAAGGTCAGGAGCGTGTCGAGCTCCTCCGCCATCTGCTCCTTGGTGCAGTAGATGTGCGAGTCGTCCTGCGTGAAGCCGCGCGAGCGGGTCAGTCCGTGCACGACGCCCGACTTCTCGTAGCGGTACACGGTGCCGAACTCGAAGAGCCGCAGCGGCAGTTCACGGTAGGAACGGCCACGGGACTTGAAGATCAGGTTGTGCATCGGGCAGTTCATCGCCTTGAGGCGGTAGTTCTGCTCGTCGAACTGGATGGGCGGGAACATGCCCTCCGCGTAGTGCGGCAGGTGCCCCGAGGTCTCGAAGAGGGCCTCCTTCGAGATGTGCGGGGTGTTCACGAACTCGTAGCCGGAGACCTCGTGGCGGCGCCGCGAGTAGTCCTCCATGACCTTACGGACGACGCCACCCTTCGGGTGGAAGACCGCGAGGCCGGGGCCCAGCTCGTCCGGGAAGGAGAACAGGTCGAGCTCGGCGCCGAGCTTGCGGTGGTCGCGCTTCTCGGCCTCGACGAGGAACTCCAGGTACGCCTTCAGCTCGTCCTTCGACGGCCACGCGGTGCCGTAGATGCGCTGGAGCTGCGGGTTCTTCTCGCTGCCCCGCCAGTAGGCGGCGGCCGAGCGCATCAGCTTGAACGCGGGGATGTTCCGGGTGGTGGGCAGGTGCGGGCCTCGGCAGAGGTCCTTCCAGCACAGCTCCCCGGTCTTGGCGTCGACGTTGTCGTAGATGGTCAGCTCACCGCCGCCCACCTCGGCGTCCGCGCCGTCGGCGGCCTGCGCCGCGTTGCCCTTGAGGCCGATGAGTTCCAGCTTGTACGGCTCGTCGGCGAGCTCGACGGCGGCGGCCTCGTCGCTGGTGACGCGGCGCGAGAAGCGCTGCCCCCGCTTCTGGATCTCCTGCATCTTCTTCTCGATGCGCTTGATGTCCTCGGGGGTGAACGGCTCCTTGACGTCGAAGTCGTAGTAGAAGCCGTCCTTGATGGGCGGGCCGATACCGAGCTTGGCGTCGGGGAACAGTTCCTGCACGGCCTGCGCCATGACGTGCGCGGTCGAGTGCCGCAGGATGTTCAGGCCGTCCTCGGACGTGATCTCTACGGGCTCGACGGTCTCGCCGTCGGCGACCTCGTACGCGAGGTCCTTCAGCTCACCGGCCACGCGGGCCGCGACGATGCTGCGCTCATCGGCGAAGATCTCGGCGGCCGTAGTGCCCGTCGTCACCACGCGCTCTTCCCGCTCGGAATCGCGTTGGATGGTCACACGGACGTCAGACACCGGACTTCTCCTACCTGAAGATGGAACGCCGCGCCATTACCTGTGACGCGCGCAGCAACGATCGTACCGAGTCACCAGGGCCGCTCGCGAAACGGTTAAGCGCGTGACGGGCGGGCGACTGTCAGTGGTCGGCTCTAGCGTGAGACGTATGACACTCGACTGGAACACGCTCCTCGCCGAGCAGCTCGACTGGCACTGGCGACACCAGCTCCGCGACCGCCTGTCGGGGCTCACCGACGACGAGTACTTCTGGGAGCCCGTGCCGGACTGCTGGACGCTGCACCCGCGCGGCACCGGCACCGCCGCCGTCCAGGGCGGCTCCGGCGACCTCACGATCGACTTCGAATACCCGGAGCCGGTCCCCACCCCGGTGACGACGATCGCGTGGCGCCTCGGCCACATCCTGGTGGGCGTGCTCGGCGCCCGGAACGCGTCGCACTTCGGGGCGGAGCCCGTGGACTACATGTCGTACGACTATCCGGGCACGGCCGCGGAGGCCCTGGACCGTCTCGACGCCGCGTACGCGCGGTGGATCGCGGGCGTGCGCGGCCTGGACGAGGCGGCCCTGGACCGCGCGTGCGGCCCGGCCGAGGCCCCGTTCGACAAGGAGCAGATGGCGACGCTGGTGCTGCACATCAACCGCGAGATGATCCACCACTGCGCGGAGATCGCCCTCCTCAGAGACCTGTACGCGCACCGCTCCCCGCAGGACTAGTCCTCCCCCGCGCACGCCTCCTCGAAGAAGTCCAGGTTCTCCTGGAGCGACTTCATCATCCGGTCCCGCTCCGCCTCCTCCACCTGCACGGGTACGACACCGGTCGCGCCGGTGAGGCGGCGGAATCCGCCCCGGCTCTCCAAGCGCCCGTGCACGCGGATCGGCAGGCCCACCAGATGCGCGTGCCCCGCGATCCGGTACGCCTCCTCGTCCAGCGCCATCCGTACGTGCGGCACCTCGACGCCCGCGAGGACCCGCAGCCGCACCGTGCCCGCACCGCGCGGCCCCGCTCTGCGCATGCGGATGACGGTGCCGGTGACGCGGACGGAGACGGCCGGCTCGGCGTAGAGGAAGCGGGCGCCTGCCTCGCGCAGCACGTCGAGGTCGCCCGGTGAGAACTCGACGGGCGCATCGCCGTCCGTGCACTCCTGCGGCACCCCCGCGGCGGGCGCCCAGGCCACGCCGACGCGCGCGCCCTCGGTGCCGCGCACCAACGCGACGAGCGCCTCGGTCAGTTCATGGCTGACGCCCGCCTCGATCGCGCTCACGAACGCGTCCATGCCGCCGGTGGCCCGCCGGTAGTCGATGGCCTCCCGCACCGCGTACAGCGCCTGGTGCAGCCGGACGGCCAGCGCCCGCCCCGTGGCGACGGGCACGAACGCGGTGAGCCGGCGCCCGCCCGACGCCGTCTGCACCAGTACGTTCTCCAGGGCCGCGGCCGCGGGCCGCCGATGCCTGGCGCCGTAGTACCCGGCGCGACCGCGCGCGGCGAGGGCGCCCGCGAGGAGCATCTGCCGCGCCGCGCCCCGCAGTTGCTCCTCGGCGGGCCAGGTCGGGGCGCCCGCGGGCCCCGCCGGGACGTCGCGCGTCCAGCGGATCTCGTCGCTGGGCACGGCGAGCGAGACGAGGACCTCGCGCGCGGACGGCGTACCGCTGCGTTCAAGGGCGACGAGCGCTTCACCGATCAGTTCCTCGCTGTCCGGAAAGGCCCGGCTCTCCGGCACGAGCAGGCTGGTACGGCTCCCGGCCCCCGGCAGCGTCCAGCGCGCGTACCGCCCGGCGGCCCCGCCGCGCCGCCGCCAGCCGTGCCGGTCGAGCAGGGCGCCGAGCACCGCGGGGTCGACCTGCCCCGGCTCCGGTCCGACGAGGTCGACGGGGTGGCCGCGCCCCACACCGAGCGGCCGCAGGGGTTCCTCGATCGGACGATGCTGCATCACACAACTCCCTTCGGCCCAGGCCGAGTCGGACCGTCAGGGCCGTCCACCCGCGCCCACCCTGGCCATGATCTCGCAGAGCGCGCGGTCGTCGAAGATCCGTGCCGTGGGGACCCGCACAGTGGTCCTGCGCCGGCCGGTGACCGGGTGTCCGGCGAGGTTCATCCAGTAGCAGCAGTGCCGCAGATCGAGCCGGTCGTGGGCGGCCCGCAGCCAGTCGTCCTGGGACCGCGGCACGAGCATCACGACGAGGATCTTGTGCACCGAGACCGGGGTGCGGGCGAGCTTCACCAGGTGCGCGTTGTCGAGCGTGAAGGCGAACGAAGGACCCGGCGGGTCGGGCGCGACCTGGTACGTCGCCTTGAGCTGCACCTTGATGGTGACCTCGTCGTCGACCGCGTGCCCGGGTGAGCTGTGACTGACGTGCCAGTCGATGCCGTTGTCCGGAAAGGGCTGCGAGAGCGAGCACCCCGCGGCGGCGGCCACGGCGTGCAAATAGCCCACCTGCAAGGTCTCCATGCAGGCGGTGGTGGCGAGGGTGCCGCGCGGCGGTGCGATCCGCTCGGGCAGCAGCCCGCCTTGTTCGGGCCGCGCGAGCGCCATGGGCCGACTGACCTTCCGGGAAAGCGGGTTCACGCCGATGGCACCCCGCTGAACTGCCATGACTCGTACCTGTGTTGTCACCGCTGCACGTACGACGCAAACAGCGCGAACAGCACCGCTCGGCGTACGACGCAAACAGTGCGGGTATCACGGCTTGGGGCGGGGACGACCAATCGATGTGACGTCATCTGCCGTGCGGGAAGCAGGAGTTGAGAGATCATGACGTGCTGGTACGAAGGCCCCCTGGCCGCCTTTGACACCGAGACGACCGGCGTGGACGTGGAGAACGACCGCATCGTGTCCGCCGCGATCGTGGTGCAGGACGCGGCGGGAACGCGGCCACGGGTGTCGCGCTGGCTGGTGAACCCCGGGGTGTCGGTGCCGCCCGGCGCCACCGAGATTCACGGCCTGACGGACGAGCATCTGCAACGCTACGGGCGCTGGCCGGCGCCGGTGATGGAGGAGGTCGGGCGTGCGCTCGCCGAGCAGGCCGCGGCGGGCCGACCGCTGGTCGTGATGAACGCCCCGTTCGATCTGACGCTGCTGGACCGCGAGTTGAAGCGGCACCGGGCCTCGTCGCTCGCCCTCTACTTGGCGACCGCGTCCCTGTGCGTGATCGACCCGCGCGTCCTGGACAAGCACCTGGACCGCTACCGCAAGGGCCGCCGTACGCTGACCGACCTGTGCGAGCACTACGAGGTGGAGCTTGCGGGCGCGCACGACGCGGCGGCGGACGCGCAGGCGTCCCTCGACGTGGTGCGGGAGGTGGGCCGCCGGTTCGCGTCCCGCCTCGAGCGCCTCTCCCCCGCCGAACTGCACACCTTGCAGGCGGTCTGGCACGCGGCGCAGGCCCGCGGCCTACAGGCCTGGTTCGCCCGCAGCGGCACTCCGGAGATGGTGGACCCGGCGTGGCCGCTGCGCCCGGAACTTCCGGCGGCGGCCTGATCGTTCCCCCGTCGGGGCCCCGGAAGCAGAAACGAAAAACCGGCCCGCCTGTACGGCGGACCGGTCCTTCTCCGGGTGGGCGATACTGGGTTCGAACCAGTGACCTCTTCGGTGTGAACGAAGCGCTCTCCCACTGAGCTAATCGCCCGGGAACGCGTTGAACAATACAGGTCGCGGCGCCCAGTGTTCAAACCGGAAGCAATCACCGGTCGCGTTCAAACCGGCTGCGCTCAAACCGGCCGCACGTAGGCGGCAAGACCCCGCCGCCCGCCGCGCATCATCCACGCGTGGTTCGCGAGGAACACCGGCCGCCCCACCACCGCGAACCGCCGCATCAGCGGCTTGCTCACCTCGACCTCCTGGTCGTAGACGGCGACCGTCCCGCCGCCCTCCCCCTCGCGCAGCGACCAGCGCGCCCAGCCCTCCAGGTCCCCGGTCATCGCGATCTCCAGGATCCCGGCGGTCGGGTCGCGGCGCGTCTCGCGGGCCGAGACGTGCAGCTCGTAGGGGAGCAAGGACCGGAAGACGGCGTCGCCGCTGGTCGCGCTCCCGTCCAGCGGCGTCACCGAGCGGACCTGGGGCCACCACCGCGGATACTCCTCGGCCCGCTCGAGCACCGCGTACACGGCGCCCGGCGGGGCGGGCAGTTCCCACACGCTGCGAAAGCGGTACCGGTTCCAGTCCATGGCCAGAGTCTGCCGGGGTCAGGGCATCTTGTCCCCGACCAGCGCCAGGTTCTCAATGGCGGCGAGTCCGTACAGGGCCGTGTCGTTGGTGTAGACCCAGTTGGCCTCCGTGCCCGCGACGAGCGTCACCGGGCCTTCCACCTTCTCCGTCTTCCAGGGCGACGCCTCGGTGTAGCCGTCACTCTCGAAGAACTTCCCCAGGCCCGCTTGGCCAGCTTGTCGTCGCCGGTGCGTAGGCGGCGTAGGCGTCGAGCCGTGAGTGGCCCTGGAAGAGGATGAGCGAGCCGAGGTCCGAGCCGTACTTGGCCTTCTGTTCCGCCTTCGGGGCGTTGAAGTAGCGGAAGTAGTCGTAGTACGCCTCTTCGAACTCCGGCATGTCGACCTGGTCGATCAGTTCCGCGCACAGCTCGTTGAGGCCGAAGACCGCCGACAGGTGGGAGACGCCGACGACCGGCCAGCGACGCCGCACCGATGACAACAGAAATGATCCCGGTCGGGCCGGTTGGCCTTGGCGGTGTGTCCGCAGCGCGGGCAGCGCTGCGAGGTGTAGGCCGGATCCACTTCCAGGAACGGGACCCCGGCCTGGCGGGCCTTGTACTTCAAGTGCGCTCCGAGCTGGTGGAAGGGCCGGGAGGAGAGGGTGTCCCTCTGGTCGCGTCTGGTCGCGTCGTAGCCGTACCTGGTCGCGGATCCCGTCGAGTTGTTCGACGGCGCCCCCGCGACCGGTGCGTTGCGCGACGGACACGATCTCCTTGCTGATCTTGTGGTTCATGTACGTGGCATGCCGGTGCTCCTTCTGGCTGCGCCGCGCGAGGCGGCGGGTGGCCGACCGGGTCTGCTTCTTCTGGAGTTCGGCGCGTTTGCGGGCCTGCCACCGTCGGTAGCGGGTCAGGCGCCGGCCCTGGTAGTTGGCGCCGTCGCTGGTGGTCGCCAGGTTCACGATGCCGCGGTCCACCCCGATCCAGTCCACCGGCTCGTGCACGTCCGGATCCGGGATGTCGCAGGTGGCGATCAGGTACCACGTGCCGTGCCGCTGGACCGGATCGCTCTCGCCCTTGCGGAACGACGTCAAGGTCTTCAACTGGTCGGCAGAACCGGTGTACCTGACGTTCTTCATGCGGCCGTCAACCGTCCAGATCGACACCGTGCGGGCGTCGTACTGCCAGGACAGGCACCGGTCGTCGAACGGCTGCGCCGACAGCCCGAACGTCGCCTTCACGTCCGCGTAGAGGACTTTCTGCAGCCGTTGCGGTCCTTCACCTGCACCACCAGCTTCATGGCATCGGACGGTAGTCCGACAGACGAACGCCCGACCAGGACTCCCCCGATGTTCACCCGTCCTGGTGGACCACCTCGGAACTGATTGCGTTTCTCGACTCCGTCGAGCAGCCATGCGACGACTCCGCAGTCAGGTGAAGTAATCGTCCCAGGTCCAGCCGAACTTGGGCTCCACGTCCGCCTTGGCCCATGCCTTCTCGTCGATGACGAGCGACATGGTGTTGGCGCCGACCGGAACCGCGACCTGCTTGCCGCCGGAGACCTGGCCGGCCGTCTCGACGCCGCCGCGGAAGTTCTTCAGGCTCAGATTCCCGGCGTCCACCTGGGACTTGAGGTCGAGCAGAACTCCGCGCTTGTCGTACTTCGCAAGGAAGGCAACGGAGTTGAGGAATGCATCCGGAGGATTTCCACCCGAGGCCGCGTCTGGAACTTCTCCCAGAATGCCTGGTAATCGGTGAATTCCGGTTTTATTTTGATCTTCGGGTTCTTCTTCTCGAAGAGCGCGATCGCCTTCTTGATTTTCACGGCGCGCGGTTCGCCGCCCCACCAGGCGAACCGCAGGGTCGCCGGACCGTCCGCGCTCCCCGCATCCCCTGACCCACCGTCACCACCGCACCCGGCCGAGCGCCGCCACCGACGCCGAGGGCCCCGGAGACTCGATGTCTCCGGGGCCCTCGGTCCGGGTGGGCGATACTGGGTTCGAACCAGTGACCTCTTCGGTGTGAACGAAGCGCTCTCCCACTGAGCTAATCGCCCGGACGCAGGAAGAACATTACCCCATGTCAGGCGGTGCCTGGGACCACGCCCGCGCCCCTCGCGCGCACCACACCGTCACTGCTTGATGTTCCAAGGCATCTCGAGCCCGAACTTCCACAGGTAGACCCCGCCGAGCGCCGCGATGATCACCACGCCGATCGTGGTCAGGATGATGTTCCGCCGCCGCACCTTCGGGTCGAGCGCGCGCTGCGTCGCCTCCGTGACCTTCCGCTTCGTCCAGCGCAGAACCAACTGCGCCCAGACGAACTCGGTCGCCCAGATCGCCATGCCGCCGAAGATCACCAGCCAGCCGGGACCCGGCAGCGGAAGCATGATCACGCCGCCCACCACGACCGCGAGGCCCACGACGAAGACGCCGACCTGCCAGCTCAGGTGCAGTGTCCTCCTGGCCTGGATGAACCCCGGCGCCCGCGACCCGAGCGGCTTCTCGTCCGGCGCCCCGCCGCCGGCACCGGCATCGGCATCGGCATCGGCATCGGAGGCCGTCTCGGGCGCCTCGGGCTGCTTGGCCCCCTTGTCACTCCCCGTATTCATGTGCTCAAACCTACCCGACTCTTTCGCGTCACCGGAATGGGCGTTCTCCCGCAGATAAGACTCGGCCGTACGAGCTACCTAAAGGCGCTCAAAACACTCAGAGGGGTTTACAACGGCACCGTAGGTGGCATGTCGATTTCGCCGACGTGCGAATCCCCGAGCGCACACTGAGCGAAAGGCCCTGGCGCTTATGAACACCACGGTCAGCTGCGAGCTGCACCTGCGCCTCGTTGTGTCGAGCGAGTCTTCACTGCCTGTTCCCGCAGGTCTGCGGTATGCCACGGCCGATCCCTATGCCGTGCACGCCACCTTCCACACCGGAGCCGAGGAGACAGTCGAATGGGTGTTTGCCCGCGATCTCCTCGCCGAAGGCCTTCACCGGCCGACCGGCACAGGAGACGTCCGAGTCTGGCCGTCCCGTAGCCACGGTCAGGGCGTTGTCTGCATCGCCCTGAGCTCCCCCGAGGGTGAGGCTCTGCTCGAGGCCCCGGCGCGGGCCCTCGAGTCGTTCCTCAAGCGAACGGACGCCGCCGTGCCACCCGGCACGGAGCATCGCCATTTCGACCTCGACCAGGAGCTCTCGCACATCCTCGCGGAAAGTTAGCGCCGCGGAACAAGGAGGCCCGCGCCGGCACCCGGTCGGCGTGAGCAGTGCGAGAGCGTGCCGTGCCGTCCACTCGGGGAACGGCACGGCTTCATGGTCGGGACAACCGCATACGGCATACACCGGCGCCGCCGCCGTGGGAGTTTCCATGGCGGCGGCGCAGGTGCGTTCCCAGGGGGTAGCAGGTACTAGGCTCGGGCGGCATTGGTGGGCGGGAGCCCTACTCCAGGCCAGGGAGCGAATCGTGCTGATCACCCACGACACCCGGTGCGCGCTCGACACCGTGGTCGATCTGGTGAACACGACGCCGGACGGCGACGCGGTGGCGGACGGGCTCGCGAGCACGGCCGCGCTGACAGATTTCGTACGAAAGAACGATGTCAGCGATGTCGGCGTGATCACCGAAGATGATCTCCGCTCGGTGCGTGCGGTGCGTGACCGCTTCGCGGCCGTGTTCGCGGCGAGTGACCAGCGGGCGGCGGCGACCGTGATCAACGAGCTGGTCGCGGAGGCGGGCACCACGCCGCGCCTCACGGACCACGACGGCTACGACTGGCACATGCACTACTTCGCGCCCGGCGCCTCCGTCGCCGACCACCTGGCGGCCGACTGCGGGATGGCCCTGGCGTTCTTCGTCGTCGCCGGGGAGCAGGAGCGGCTGCGGCGCTGCGAGGCGCCCGACTGCCGGTTCGCGTTCGTCGACCTGTCCCGCAACCGTTCGCGCCGCTACTGCGACAGCCGTACGTGCGGGAACCGGCTGCACGTCGCGGCCTACCGGGCCCGCCGCAAGGAAGCCGCGGGCTGAATCCGTTCACAGCAGCAGGAGGTCGTGCAGCGCGGCCATCAGGAGCAGGCTGCCGATCACCCCCAGGAAGATCATCAACGGGGGTTGGGAGAGCGCGAAGAGGCAGCCGCGCGGGCTCTCGGTCCGCTTCTCGGTTCGTACGGGAACGGGCGGCGCGGGCTCGATGTGAGGCGCCTGCCCCTGGTCGGCGTCCAGCTGGTCGGGCAGCTGCGGTGTGTCCAGCATCTCGTCGTGATGATGGCGCACTTATCGGGTGACGGGCACTCAACCCACCACTTTCGAGGGGCAGTTCGCGGGAACCCGTGACAGCGGACCGCGTGCGCCTGTTGGCGCCAGATGCCGTGCCGCTTTCCGGCCCGCGCTACCTCAGATGCCGTGCTTCTTGAGGATCGCCTCGATGTCGCTGAAGTCCTCCGCGGGCGCGGCCTTCGCCTGCTTCGGCTGCGCCGCGGGCGTGGGGCGCCGGCCCTCGCCGAGCGAGGGCGCCGACGCCGCCGGGGCGACAGCGGCCTTGCCCTCCTTGCCGGGGCGGCCGGAGCGGCGCCGCTCGACGGCCCGCGTCCCCATGAACATCAGCCAGGCGGCGCCGAGCACGCCGAAGCCTGCCCAGGCGGTCGGACTGAACGCCGTGTCCACGATCCACTCCACCGCGCCCGTCATCACCAGGCCCAGCGGTACGAGCGCGTAGGCGGTGGTGCGGGCGGCCTTGAGGAACCGCTTGCGGAAGGCGAGAACCCCGGCGATGCCCAGGCCCGCCACGGCAACGGCGGAACACACGGTCTCGGCAATCATCCGGTCCTCCCGAGTTCGGACATCGTGGGGCGCTTCCCCCTCCCATCCTGCACCGCCCGGGGGCCCGCGGGCCACGCCCGGGGCCGTCCTCGGCCAGATCTGGGGGACATCTCGGGGTCGCCGCTCCTCCGCAGGTCCAGGTTGGGCCCGGCGGACGCTCCTGGGACACTGGCACCCATGAACGCCCCGAACCCCATCCTTGACGTGTGGTGCGAGCTGCAGTGCCCCGACTGCCGCTCGGCCCTGGACGACCTCCGCGCGCTGCGCGAGCGCTACGGCGACCGCGTCGAGCTGCGCCTGCGGCACTTCCCGCTCGAGAAGCACAAGCACTCCTTCGCCGGCGCGCAGGCCGCCGAGGAGGCGTTCGCGCAGGGCAAGGGGTGGCCGTACGTGGAGGCGGTGCTCGGTCGGGTCGAGGAGTTCGACCGCAAGGGCGAGCAGTTCCTCGTCGAGGTGGCGGGTGAACTCGGCCTGGACGCCGAGGAGTTCGACACCGCGCTCGTCGACGGCCGGCACATCCTGATCGTCGACGCCGACCAGGCCGAGGGCAAGGTCATCGGCGTGACCGGCACGCCCACGTACGAGATCGGCGGGGAGCTCCTGCACGGCGGGAAGAGCCAGGAGGGGCTGCGCGGGCGGATCGAGGAGATCGCGGACCGGCTGCTCGCCGAGGCCGGGCAGGCCTGACGCTCAGAGCAGCTGTTTGTAGAGGTAGTGGCCGGTCGGCTCGTAGCCGAGCGAGTCGTACAGGCGCAGCGCGGTCGCGTTCCCCGCGAAGACGTTGAGGCCGATCCGGGTGGTGCCCGCGGCGATCGAGTCGGCCTCGGCGAGCAGCATCAGGGAGCGTCCGTGGCCGCGCCCCCGGTGCTCGGCCGACACCTCGACGTCGAAGACGAACGCCCCGTCGGGGCGCTGCGCCACCCAGAGCGTTCCGACCCGCTCGCAGTCCTGCTCCAGCACGCCGAGCAGGACGTCCGGGGTGGCGACGCCGTCCGGGAGCAGCGCGGCGTAGTCGTGGTCCGCCTTCTGGTGCGCCTCTTCCTCGGTGGCGCCGCGCTCGACCCAGGAGCGCGCGTACTCGGCCTTGGCGTACACGAGCCACGGCCCGTACTCGGCCTCCGTCATGCGCCGGCCCACGCTGCCTTCGGGGAGGGTCGGCGGCTGTTCGGGCAGGGTCTTCGCCATGTTCCGGTTGCGTTCCACGTAGCCGAGGGCGCTGGCGAGGCGGAGCATGGCCTGTGCGTCGGCGGGGACGGTCAGCTCGATGCGGCGGCAGTTCCAGGAGCGGGCGACCTCCTCGGCGGCGAGCGCTGCGACGGTGCCGCGGCCGCGCCCCCGGTCCTTGTCCTCGATGCTCAGTTCGAGTATCTGGGCGACGGACGGGCCGAAGACCGGGTGCGTGGCGAGGTGCAGGGCGCCCACGGGGCGGCTGTTCACGCATACCGCGTAGCGACGGGAGCGCGCGCCGTCGGGGGTGCGCTGGAGCGGCTCGGTCGGCCGCAGGGTCGTGGTCATCACGGGTGTTGTACCCGCGCGCACCCCCGACGCGACAACGGATTTACGGTCGAGCCGGTTTGCTGCCCGCCCGTCCCGGCCGCTCCGGGTGGGCTGTTGTTCCGGCTGGGGGTTCGGGGGGGGCGCCCCCCGAAAGAAATCAGCACGGGTCGAGCTGGTCTGCTTCCCGCTCGGCCCATACCCGCATCGCCTTCGTGGTGACGGGGCCCGGTGCGTCCGTCAGGTTCCGGTCGTCGATGCGGTGCACGGCCTGGATGTCGCGCAGCGTCGACGTCAGGAACACCTCGTCGGCCTCCGCGAGCACCGAGAGCGGCAGGTCCGTCTCCTTCGCGCCGGTCCACTCGGCGGCGAGGGCGCGCGTGATGCCGGCCAGCGGGCCCGCCGTCAGCGGCGGGGTGTGGATCTCGCCGTCCAGGACGACGAAGACGTTGGAGCCCGTGCCCTCGCACAGCTGCCCCACCGTGTTCGCGAACAGGGCCTCGGAAGCGCCGTGTTCGTGGGCGCGGGCCAGGGCGACGACGTTCTCCGCGTACGAGGTGGTCTTCAGGCCCGCGAGGGCGCCGCGCTCGTTGCGGGTCCACGGCACGGTGATCACGGCGGTGCTGTCGGGGCGCCGCTTGGCCTCGCCGAGGGCGACGACGAGCGTGGCGCCCTGGTCGCCGCGGTCGGAGCTGAGCGGCGAGAAGCCGCCGGTGTAGGTGATGCGCAGGCGGCCCAGCGCCATCGGGTTGGCCTCGAGGACGGCGGCGCAGGCGCGGCGCACCTCGTCGAGGTCGGGCTCGGGCAGGCCGAGCCCGCGGGCCGAGCGGGCGAGTCGGTCGAGGTGGCGGGTGAGCGCGAAGGGCCTGCCTTCGACGGCCTTCACCGTCTCGAAGATGCCGTCGCCCACGGTGAGCCCGTGGTCGAAGACGGAGACGCGCGCCGCCTCGGTGTCCTGCAGCCGGCCGTCGAGCCAGATCTTCACGGGTTCTTGCCTCTCACTGTTCGAGTGCGTACGTTCCCGACGCTACCCCCAGCAGCCGCGCCGCCTTCAGCTCGGTCTCGCGCCACTCCCGCTCCGGGTCGGAGCCCCAGGTGATTCCGGCGCCGGTGCCGAAGCGCAGGAAGTCGCCGTCGGCGCCGCGGTCGATCCAGAACGTGCGGATCCCGACGGCCAGTTCCCCGGTCCCCCGGTCCGCGTCCACCCAGCCGATACCGCCGCAGTACGGGCCGCGCGGCGCCGTCTCCAGGTCGTCGATGATCCGCAGGGCGCTGGACTTCGGGGCGCCGGTGACGGAGCCGGGCGGGAACGCCGCGTCGAGCAGTTCCGGCCAGCCGGCCGCCTCGGGCAGTTCGCCGCGCACGGTGGAGACGAGGTGGACGAGGCCCGGATGCTTCTCGACCACGCACAGTTCGGGCACGGTCACGCTGCCGGTGGCGCAGACGACGCCCAGGTCGTTGCGGACCAGGTCGACGATCATCACGTTCTCGGCGTGGTCCTTGTCGAGGAGGTCCGCCTCGGTGCGCCCGGTCCCCTTGATCGGCCCGGATTCGACGACCCGGCCGTCCCTGCGCAGGAACAGCTCGGGCGAGGCCGTCGCGACCTCCACGCCATGGCCCGGGAGCCGGATCGTGCCCGCGTACGGCGCCGGGTTCCCGCGCGCGAGGAGAGCGGTGAGGGCGTCCACATCCGCGTACGGGGAGATGGGCGCGGACAGCACGCGACAGAGGTTCGCCTGGTAGACCTCGCCGGTCGCTATGTGCGCGCGGATGCGCCGCACGCCGTCCGTGTACGCGGCGTGGTCGAGCGACGACGTCCAGTCCATAGGTGCAGGTCCGGGCCATGCGCCGGGGCGCGGGGCGGGCACGGCTTCCTCGCGCACGTTGCCGAAGCGGGCGCAGACGAGGCGCCCCTCGAAATCGGCGCAGACCGCCCAGAAGCCGGCGCCGTCGAGGGCCGCGGGATCGCTGGTGACGTCGCGCAGGTCGGTCGCGACGAGCCCGCCGAAGCGGGCCAGAGCAGGGAGGTCGTGCACACCTTCGAGTCTATGGCTGATGCCGACCGGCCCATCTGAGCAGGACCTTCGCCGATCGCACCGCAGCACGCTGCGCAAACGCGTTTTGGACCTCCCCCAGGAATCCGCTAGAGTTCAACACGTCGCCGGGACGCGGAAGCCGACCGGAATGACACGCGAACGTAGCTCAGTTGGTAGAGCGCAACCTTGCCAAGGTTGAGGTCGCCGGTTCGAACCCGGTCGTTCGCTCAGGATGTGGGGGATCTTCCCGAACCCCTACGCTCCTGGTGGAGTGGCCGAGAGGCGAGGCAACGGCCTGCAAAGCCGTCTACACGGGTTCAAATCCCGTCTCCACCTCCAAGCGCGATTAGCTCAGCGGGAGAGCGCTTCCCTGACACGGAAGAGGTCACTGGTTCAATCCCAGTATCGCGCACTGAGGCCGCAAGGCTTCCTTCCCGGACGATTAGCTCAGCGGGAGAGCGCTTCCCTGACACGGAAGAGGTCACTGGTTCAATCCCAGTATCGTCCACTGCCCCCTGTGGGTTCCCGCGCGATTAGCTCAGCGGGAGAGCGCTTCCCTGACACGGAAGAGGTCACTGGTTCAATCCCAGTATCGCGCACCAGCAAGAAGCCCCCGGTCCTCGTGGCCGGGGGCTTCTTCGTGCCGGGCGGCTCCTCAGGAGGAAAACAGCATCCGGCCGAAGCCACGGTTGTGGTGGCCGTGGTGGCCGCCATGGTGACCGCCGTGGTGCGGGGCTCCCCAGGCCGGGGCCGCGGGGGCCGGGTAGCCCTGTGGGGCGGGCGGGGGCGGTGGCGCCTGCTGCTGCCACTGCGACTCCATGCGAGTCAGCGACTCCAGCTCGCCGTAGTCCAGGAATATCCCGCGGCACCCGCTGCACTGCTCGATCTGGACGCCATTGCGGTTGTACGTGTGCATCGGTGCGTGACACTTCGGGCACTGCATGCTCGGCTCAACTCCTTGCCGTTCGGTGCTGCTTCGCCGGAACGCTTCCCGGCTTCGGTCCCCCGCACCCTACTTGGCCGGTACGTCCTCGAACTGCGGTGGCACCGATGCCATTCGGGCGCAGGCGTCGACGACCGACTCCTCCACCTCGTCGAGCGTGCGGCCCGCGTCGGCGGCCTTCGCGACGGCGAGCGCGGCGGTCTGCACGGCCAGGGCGCGGGCCGGAACGTCCAGGGCGGGCCAGGGGTCGGGGACGCTCAGTTCCTTTGCGCCGCCTGTGCGTTGGTACGCGCCGAGGAAGCGGGTCCAGTCCTCGCCGGACAGCAGACCGCAGGCGAACCAGGCGGCGGGGCGGGCCAAGTCCCAGGCGGGGTCGCCGATTCCGAGGTCGTCGACGTCGATCAGCGTCCACGCGGCAGGGTCGGCGGAGGCTGCGGGGTGGCGGACCAGCTGGCCGAGGTGCAGATCTCCGTGGCAGAGGGCGCTCGCGTGCGCGTACGGGGCTTCGGCGCGGGCCCAGGGCGGCAGCGTTCGCCAGGCGTCGAGGATCGGGCGCCCGGCCGGGTGGGCGGGAGCCGATGCATGGAGGCGGGCCACGGCGCGCGCCGCCTTGAGCGGGCCGCGCATGGGCGGGAGCGCGGGCGGCAGTTCGTGCGCGGGCGTGCGGTGCAGGCGGGCGAGGAGGGCACCCACGGCTTCCCAGGGGGCGTGCTCCGGGTGGTCCGGGTCCACGGGGGTGCCGTGCGGCCAGAACGTTACGAGCCGGTCGTCCAGGGATGCCGCCGTCGGGCGCAGTGGGTGCAGCAGTACGCCGGCCAGGGCGGGGTGTGCGGCCACGGCCAGGCGCAGGTTCAGCTCGGCCGGGTCGGTGTCGGGGGCGTGCGCCTTGGCGACGGTGTCGCCGTGCCGGACCACCGTGGCGTCGGGGCGGTCGGCGAGGGTCGTGGCGCCACAGACGCAGGCGATCCCCGACGGATGGGCCGCGCCCCGGGCCTCGGCCCTGAGCGCGGGAACGATGAGCGTGGTCACGGCGGCAGCCTACGGGTGCGGCAGGCACAAGATTACGGGTGCGGCAGGCACAAAATAATGCTGCGCGCAGCTCCCCAGCTGCGCGCAGCATTTGTGCCGTCCGCCGCACCCCCGTCCCCACGGGGTTTCATGGTCGGATGTCCCCGCCCGGACCGCTCATCCGGGCCTGGGAGCGCCGCTCAGCGCCCCAGCATCACACCCACGGACGACGCCTGTGTGACCATCGCGTCCCAGCCGCCGAATACGACGACGAGAAGGGCCGCGAGAGGGAGAACCATGGCCGCGGCCACCAGCGGATGCCGGCGGTCGGTCGCGGGGCCACCGAAAAGGCCCGCCCTGCGGGCCGCTGTGCGGAACGCTGTCGTCCGCGGTGCTGTGTCCGCCATGGTCCTCTCCCGGTCGAAATCTTGAGTTCTTGCGTCGGTCTTCAGTTCTTGCGTCTTGGCAAGCGGCGGGTACCTGACCTCGGGGGACGAGTGCCGTACCCGCCGCTTGACCTCAAATCTATGAGTACCGGGCGCCCGAGACGTCATGCCCTCGTACCGATTGCCGGGCCTCCCCGAGGATGACCACCTGCGACCGGCGTACTCCCCTGGGTGGAGACGAAGGCCCGACGACCTACTCGGCCTCGGGGTCATCCCCCAGGGGGCGGCCGATCCGGGCCTCGCGCTCGGCGGGCTCCTCGCGCGGGACCGGGTGTTCCACCAGGGCCAACACCCTGGTGGCCATGAAGCGCGCGGTGCGCACCACGGATCCGGATCGGGTGACTTCGCTCACTTCCACCACCCCTCTGCGCACCGCCGTCTCCACCCTTCGGCCCGCCCGGCCCGCCGTCACCTCGTACGTACGCGTCGTGTCCCCGGCATCCACGACTATCTCGACCCGGTCACCCTTCATGCGTCCAATCCCCCTTCAGCGCCGCCCTGTTGGATCGCGGGCCCGCGACAAGCCGCCCCGCTCCCGCGCCCCCTGACCACTCTTCAAGTTTCGCACCGGGCACTGACAATCGAATCGGCGGCGAGGGCGCGGCCTTTGCGCGCCGCCGTGCGCGAAAACGTAAGCTGTGGCTCGTCAGACGGACCGGGCAGCAGCGGGGATGAACATGGCGATGATGCGCCTCAGGCGCGAGGACCCGCGCGTCGTCGGCTCGTTCAGGCTTCACAGACGCCTCGGGGCCGGCGGGATGGGCGTGGTCTACCTCGGGTCCGACCGGCGCGGCCAGCGGGTCGCGCTCAAGGTGATCAGGCCTGATCTGGCGGAGGACCAGGAGTTCCGCTCGCGGTTCGCGCGCGAGGTGTCCGCCGCGCGGCGGATCCGCGGCGGCTGCACCGCCCGGCTCGTCGCGGCCGATCTGGAGGCGGAGCGCCCGTGGTTCGCGACGCAGTACGTGCCGGGTCCCTCGCTGCACGACAAGGTGGCCGAGGAGGGTCCGCTGGCCGCATCGGACGTGGCGGCCGTCGGCGCCGCGCTGTCCGAGGGGCTCGTCGCCGTCCATGAGGCCGGGGTCGTGCACCGTGACCTCAAGCCGTCCAACATTCTGCTGTCCCCGAAGGGGCCGCGGATCATCGACTTCGGTATCGCGTGGGCGACCGGCGCCTCGACGCTGACCCATGTCGGCACCGCCGTCGGCTCCCCCGGCTTCCTCGCGCCCGAGCAGGTGCGGGGCGCCGCCGTGACGCCAGCGACCGATGTGTTCGCCCTGGGGGCCACGCTCGCGTACTCGGCCATGGGTGACTCGCCCTTCGGGCACGGCAGTTCCGAGGTCATGCTCTACCGCGTGGTCCACGAGGAGGCGCAGCTGGCCGGGGTGCCGGACGCGCTCTCCCCGCTGCTGCGCGCGTGCCTCGCGAAGGACCCGGAGGAGCGGCCCAGCACGCTGCAACTGTCGCTGCGGCTCAAGGAGATCGCGGCCCGTGAGGCGCAGGGCATCGTCGCGGAGCCGCGCCCGCCCGCGCCGCGCACCGCCGAGCAGGACCGGCCGACGGGGCGCATCGCCGACGCACACGCCTCGTACGAGGGGCAGCGCACCCAGCGGCGTACGCAGCCGGGGACTCCGACGTCGCGCCCCAGCAACGGCAGGAGCAACGGGTCGGGGCCCGCCCGGAACACCAACAGCCGGTCGGGCAGCAACAGCAGGCCGGGGCCGCGCAGTGGTGCGGGACGCCCGGCGCCGCGGACGAACGGCACGGGTTCGGGCAAGAAGCTGCGGCCCGCGAATCCGCGGCTGCTGCGGCAGCGGCTCTTCGTGTTCGTCGTCGTGACGCTGCTCGTGGCGCTGGCGATCGCGGCGGCGCAGGGCTGCCAGGGGCCGACGCGCGGCCTCGGTGACAGCCACGTAAAGAAGACGACGTCCGCTTCCGCGCGGGCGCTGCCGCTTCCGGGGAGCCCCTCGGAGTCCTAGAGGAGCTCTAGAGCTCCGGGCGGCCCGTCGCCACCGCGTAGAACGCGACGGCGGCCGCCGCGCCGACGTTGAGCGAGTCGACTCCGTGGGCCATCGGGATGCGGACCCATTCGTCCGCCGCCATCAGGGCCTTGGTCGAGAGTCCGTCGCCCTCCGCGCCGAGCATCAGCGCGACGCGTTCCATGCGGTGCGGTGCCACCTCGTCGAGGGACTTGGCCTGTTCGGCCGGGGTCAGCGCGAGGAGTTCGAAACCGGCGTCGCGGACCGTCTCCAGGGACTTCGGCCAGGCTTCCAGGCGCGCGTACGGCACGGCGAAGACCGCGCCCATGGAGACCTTCACGGAGCGGCGGTAGAGCGGGTCGGCGCAGTCGGGCGAGAGCAGGACCGCGTCGATACCGAGGGCGGCGGCGCTTCGGAAGATGGCGCCGATGTTGGTGTGGTCGTTGACCGACTCCATGACGACCACGCGCCGGGCGGTGGCGAGGAGTTCGTCGGCCGTCGGCAGCGGTTTGCGCTGCATGGAGGCGAGGGCGCCGCGGTGCACGTGGTAGCCGGTGACCTGCTCGGCGAGGTCGGGGGCGACCGCGTAGACCGGGGCGGGGACCTCGTCGATGACGTCGCGCATGACGTCGACCCACTTCGCGGACAGCAGCATCGAGCGCATCTCGTACCCGGCGAGCTTGGCGCGCCGGATGACCTTCTCGCCCTCGGCGATGAACAGGCCCTCGGCCGGTTCGCGTTTGCGACGCAGTTCTACGTCGGTCAGGCCCGTGTAGTCGGACAGGCGCGGGTCGTCGGGGTCATCGATGGTGATGAGCCCTCGGGATTCAGCTTCAGCCACGGGTCGATACTGCCTTGTTCTTGGTGTGGTGCCAACGGTGCGGAGCGGGTTGTGTTACCGCTGGTTACTTATCGGGGCCCTCTCGCACCACGTCACCGATCACGATGACGGCCGGCGGCCTGACCCCTTCGGAGACGACCGTTTCGCCGACCGTCGCGAGGGTGGCGTCGACGCGGCGCTGGGCCGCCGTCGTCCCTTCCTGGACGAGCGCGACGGGCGTCTCGGGGCTCTTGCCGTACGAGACGAGGGCCTCGGCGATCTTTGCGATCTTGTCGACTCCCATGAGGATCACGAGGGTGCCGGTCAGTCTCGCCATCGCCTCCCAGTCGACCAGGGAGCGCTCGTCGTCCGGCGCCACGTGGCCGCTGACGACGGTGAACTCGTGGGCGACGCCGCGGTGCGTGACCGGGATGCCGACGGCGCCGGGGACGCTGATGGAGCTGGAGATGCCGGGGACGACCGTGACCGGGATGCCCTCGGCGGCGAGCGCCTGGGCCTCCTCCATGCCGCGGCCGAAGACGAACGGGTCGCCGCCCTTGAGCCGGACCACGGCCTTGCCCTGCTTGGCGTGGTCGATGAGCGCCTGATTGATGGCCTCCTGGACCATCTGGCGGCCGTACGGGATCTTCGCGGCGTCGATCACCTCGACGTGCGGCGGGAGTTCGTCGAGGAGGTCGCGCGGGCCGAGCCGGTCGGCGATCACGACGTCGGCCTCGGCGAGGAGGCGGCGGCCGCGCACCGTGATCAGGTCCGGGTCGCCGGGGCCGCCGCCGACGAGGGCCACGCCGGGCTTGTGCTCGCGCTGGACGGCGACGGTGCCGTCGTGGAGGGCCTCGACGATGGCATCGCGGATCGCGGCGGTGCGGCGGGGGTCGCGGTCCGCGGCGGTGGTCGTCAGGACGGCCACGGTCACGCCGTCCGCGCGGCCCGTCGCCGGGGTCCAGGCGGTCGCCTCGTCCGCGTCGTCGGAGCGTACGCACCAGGTGCGGGTGCGCTCCGCTTCGGCGGAGGCGTCGTCGTTCGTCTGCCGGTCGCTGGTGGCCACCAGGGCGTACCAGGTGTCGGCGAGGTCGCCCGGCTCGTAGCGGCGCTCGACCCAGGTCAGTTCGCCGGCGGTCGCCATCGCCTCGACCGACGGGGTCGCGGAGGGGGAGATCAGCGTGATGTCCGCGCCCGCGGCGATCAGGGCGGGGAGCCTGCGCTGGGCTACCTGGCCGCCGCCGAGGACGACGACTCGGCGGCCGGTCAGACGGAGCCCTACGGGGTAGGCGGGGTGGTCGGCGGCGGGCATGCGGTGTCCTCTGGCGTGCGGGTGTTGTTTGTGAGCGTACGTCGTGGGCGTGACCGGCAGGTTTCTTCCCCACCCCGCCCCTTCCCGAAAGTCCTGCCGGACGGGCCTCCTCAATCGCCGGAGGGGCTGAATTTTCAGCC
>NZ_JBEOVM010000072.1:0-32372 GCF_040295505.1 Streptomyces sp. NPDC002790
GGCCGTCGTTACACGTCACAGTCCCGCCGCTTCGACGCACGTCACCCCGGTCCTAGGCCCGGTTGAGCGTCCGCGTCACACCCGCCAGCACGGTCGTGGTCAGGATCCACCCGACGGCGACGAGCCCGTACGCGAATCCCTGGACGCCCACGCCGCCCCAGTGCCAGCCGTCGCGCTGGCCGAGCCCGCCGATCGGGATCATCAGGTCGAGGGCGTACGCGACGGGGTTGAAAGGAGGCCCCTCGCCCTTCTTGTTCGGCACGGGCGTGTGGGCGGCGAACACGAGTGAGCCGATCAGGGTGAGCAGCGCCAGCCAGATCCCGGCGATCCACGGCCGGTACCCGTACCCCACGGTGGCTTCGAGCAGCCAGCCCCAGGCCCGACCGGCAGGCCCCAGCGTCGCCCGGCGCCGCCGCTCCCGCACGAGCAGTACGCGGCGCGCCTCGTCCTCGCGTCCGGACCGCCGGTAGTGGGCGGCGAGTTGTTCGTACGGCTGCGGGGCGTAGTCCGGTTGCCGGTCCAGCCACTCCAGCCGGGTCCGCGCGTCGTCGCTGCGGCCGCCGGTCGCGTCGCCGAGCCATTCGTAGGTCAGCCCGTCCAGGCCGAGATTCGCGGGCCAGGTCCGGGGATCGTCCTGGATCCGGGTCGCCTGCGCGTTGCGCAGGTTCACGCCGCCGGCGGGCCGGTGCGAGAACGACAGGTCGAGCGCCTCGACCCGCAGCCCCACGGCCATCAACGACGACTGCCCGCCCAGGAGTTGAGCGCCCCGGAACGTCAGCATGTCCGCGATCTGCGCCCCGCGCAGCCGCACCCTGCCGTCGGCCAGGAACCCGTGGGAGAGCCGCACGGACGACGCCTTCAGGTTGTCCCCGTTGAACGCGATGTCCTCGGGCGAGCCGACCCGTATCCACGCGCCGCGCATCCAGAGCCCACCCGCCAACTCGGCGCCGGGAAACCCGACTTGCCCCTCCGAGACGAACCCGTCCTCGCACATCACCGCGCCCCGCATCACGAGCCCGCCCGCCTCCAGGGCCACCCGCCCCGGCGCGACCAGCCGCGCCCCGTCGAGCCGGAGCCCGCCCGCGATGTCGGCGTGCACCACGTCCACGGCGCCGTCGGCCCCGTCCCGCTCGCCGATCACCGACCGGCGCAGGTCGAGCCGCCCACCGATCCGGGCGGTTGAGGCCATCAGCCCCGGCAGGACGCAGTCGACGGCCCCGAACGCGAGCGTGCTCGCGCCCTCCAGGCCGACCTGCTCGTCGAACCGACACCCCTCGAACCGCACGGCCCGCCGCACCTCGGCCCCGTCGAGCCGCAGCGCCCCCGTGATCCGGGCATCACGCACCACGTACGGCTGCGACCCGGCGCCCTCGTCGAGAATCTCCCGCCTGACCTCAGCTGCGGTCAGCGGCACGGGAGTTGAGGAACGCGGTCCAGGTGCCGGGGGAGACGGTGAGCACGGCTCCGGTGGCGGGGTTGTTCTTGGAGTCGCGGATGTGGATGGCGGTGGGTGCGGTGGCGACCTCTAGGCAGTTGCCGCCCTGGTCGCCGCTGTGCGTGGACTTCCGCCAGTGGTAGGCGACTTCGAGGCAGTTGCCTCCGTTGTCGCCGCTGTAGCTGGACTTGAACCAGCCGGTGATGGGTGCCGCGGTGTTCATGAGGCTCCTAGCAATGTGTCCAGCAACTGCGCGCTCTCTGCTGGAGATAGTGCCTGTGACCTCAGCATTCCATACTTGAGCTGGAGTGTGTGCACCTCGTCGGGGTCCTCGACCAGGGCGCTGATGCACTGGTCCTCCAGGTAGGCCACGCTGTCGTGGTCGACGGTCTCCACCAGCACCATCGGGCCACTGAGACCGGCGTGCGGCAGCCGCTTGGTGGGCATGACCTGGATGCCCATGCACTGCAGACCGCCCAGTTCCAGGACACGACGGATCTGCGCCCGCATGACGTCCGGGCCGCCCAGGGGGCGCTGAAATGCGGTCTCCTCGATGATGAAGTTGCACCACGGCGGGTGCTCCCGCCCCCAGATCGCCTGCCGCTCCAGACGTCCGGAGAGCCAGTCCTCCAGGGTTTCGTCCTCGATGGGCGGGTAGCAGGAGTCGAATACCGCACGCATGTACTCCGGTGTCTGTAGAAGCCCGGGCACGACCTGGGTCTCGTACGTCTGGATGGCGCGGGCCTTCTGCTCCAGCTCCACCAGGTCTGCGACCAGCAGTGGGAACTTCTCCCGCACCGGTACCTTGGCCACCGCGACCGCCAATGCCCCCTTGGTGGCAAGTAGTTCATCGATCTGCCCGGCCAGGGCCAGGCCCACCGGCCGTCGCCCCTGCTCGATGGACGCCATCTTGTCGTGGCTGACACGCAACTGATCGGCCAGCCCCGTCTGCGTCATCCCCACGTACTTGCGGAAATGCGCGATCTGAGCCCCAATGGCATGCCACGAAGTCACCTGCTTCTTCATACGCACTCAGTTCCCCTCGCCAACCCGCCCTGACCGGCGTCCACTCGTACAAATCCAGATGTACGAGTCGGCGCGCTGCCCCACGAACACCCCGCAGCGCGAAGCTCAAGGCATGGAGCAACTGCCCTACAAGCGCGAGGCGTTCTACCGACGCGAACGCAAATCCGTCCCCGCGGCCCGCGCGTTCACAGCCTGGGCCTTGCGCGACTGGCATGCAATCGAACGTCTTGACGACGTACTTCTCTGTGTCAGCGAGCTGGCGACGAACGCACTGCTGCACGGCGTACCGCCAGGGCGGGGTTTCCGGTTGCACATCGAGCTGGGCGGAGACGGCGTGCTCCGGATCGAGGTGCACGACAGCGGCCCGGGAACGGTCCACGAGGGCGAGGCCGGCCCCGAGGAGGAACACGGCAGGGGCCTGCACCTGGTCGCGGCGCTGGCCGACAAGTGGGGGGTGGGGGAGCGGGACCCGGGGAAAAGCGTGTGGTGCGAGTTCGCGCGGGGCGGCGGGAGTGTCGCGTGAGGCAACGCCGAGTTGGCGGCCACGAAACCAGTGGCCGCCTCAACCCGCCGGTGCAGAAGGCCGGTTCAGGCCTCCTTGATCGCCGAGATGTCGAAGTTCAGCTTGATCTTGTCCGAGATCAGGACGCCACCGGTCTCCAGCGCGGCGTTCCAGGTGATGCCCCACTCGGAGCGGAGGATCTCGGTCTTGCCCTCGAAGCCGACGCGCTCGTTGCCGAACGGGTCCTTTGCGGCGCCGTTGAACTCGAGGTCGATGCTGAGCGGCTTGGTGACGCCGAGGATCGTCAGGTCGCCCGTGATGCGGTAGTCGTCGCCGCCCAGGGACTCGGCGGAGGTCGACCGGAAGGTCATCGTCGGGAACTCGTCGATCTTGAAGAAGTCGGCGCTCTTCAGGTGCCCGTCACGGTCTTCGCTGCCGGTCGTGATGCTCGACATCTGCACGTCGAACGAGGCCGTGGACTTCGCGGGGTCCGAGCCGTCCAGGTGCAGCGAGCCGGTGAAGTCGCTGAAGCTGCCCTTCACGTTCGTCACCATGGCGTGCCGGGCGACGAAGCCGAGCGTGGTGTGAGCGGGGTCGACGGTGTACTCGCCGGTGAGCGCGGCGGCGTCCGGGTTGACCGGCGCGGCCTGCGCGGCGTCGGCGGGGGTGGTGGCGGATTCGTTCTTGCGGCCGAAGATGCCCATGACGTGCTCCTTGGGGACGGGCGGCACGGGTGGTGCCAGGTGGGGTGGTGCGGTGATGTTGAACGTTGAACTACCAACAAGTTCGACTGTAGCGCGATGATGTTCAATGTTCAACATCAAACAGTGTGTACCTCCTCGATTACAGCCCGATATGGCCAAGGTCGCCCTTTCGGGTGTGCGTGGGATGCGGGGGTGCGGGGTGGTGTGAGGGGGGTCTCAGTGCGCGGCTTTGTGTGACGTCTACAAGGCGGACCCGTGCTGAGCAGTCACTTCGGCCCCCCGGAGGCGGGGTTCTGTTCAGGGCTACCAGGAAAACGGGCCGGAGACTGTACGGAGTCGACGGACCGTTTTCAGGGGTCCACTTCGTAAGGTCACTACATGACCGTTTTGGACGACACCGCCTCGAACCCGGGGGACGAGCCCACCGACGCCCGTGGCCGCGTGGCCGAGCTGCACGCGATCCGCGCCCAGGCGCTGGCCGGACCCAGTGAGAAGGCGACCGACGCCCAGCACGCGAAGGGCAAGCTGACGGCGCGCGAGCGCATCGAGCTGCTCCTCGACGAGGGTTCGTTCAACGAGGTCGAGCAGCTGCGCCGGCACCGGGCGACCGGCTTCGGCCTGGAGGCCAAGAAGCCCCACACGGACGGCGTCATCACCGGCTGGGGCACGGTCGAGGGCCGCACGGTCTTCGTCTACGCGCACGACTTCCGGATCTTCGGCGGCGCTCTCGGTGAGGCCCACGCCACGAAGATCCACAAGATCATGGACATGGCCATCGCGGCCGGTGCCCCGCTGGTCTCGCTGAACGACGGCGCGGGCGCCCGTATCCAGGAGGGCGTCTCCGCGCTCGCCGGCTACGGCGGCATCTTCCAGCGCAACACGAAGGCCTCCGGCGTCATCCCGCAGATCAGCGTGATGCTCGGCCCGTGCGCGGGCGGCGCGGCCTACAGCCCGGCGCTCACGGACTTCGTGTTCATGGTCCGCGAGACCTCGCAGATGTTCATCACGGGCCCGGACGTCGTGAAGGCCGTGACCGGCGAGGAGATCACGCAGAACGGGCTCGGCGGCGCCGACGTCCACGCGGAGACCTCCGGCGTCAGCCACTTCGCGTACGACGACGAGGAGACCTGCCTCGCCGAGGTCCGCTACCTGCTCTCGATGCTCCCGCAGAACAACCGGGAGAACCCGCCGACCGTCGAGTCCGACGACCCGGCCGAGCGCCGCGGCGACGTCCTGCTCGATCTGGTCCCGGCCGACGGCAACCGCCCGTACGACATGACCAAGGTCATCGAGGAGCTCGTCGACGACGGCGACTTCCTGGAGATCCACGAGCGCTGGGCGCGCAACATCATCTGCGCCCTGGCCCGGCTCGACGGCCAGGTCGTCGGCATCGTCGCCAACCAGCCGCAGGCGCTCGCGGGCGTCCTGGACATCGAGGCCTCGGAGAAGGCCGCCCGGTTCGTCCAGATGTGCGATGCTTTTAACATCCCCATCGTGACGCTGCTCGACGTCCCCGGCTTCCTGCCCGGCGTCGACCAGGAGCACGGCGGGATCATCCGGCACGGCGCCAAGCTGCTGTACGCGTACTGCAACGCCACCGTGCCCCGGATCTCGCTGATCCTGCGCAAGGCGTACGGGGGTGCGTACATCGTCATGGACTCGCAGTCCATCGGCGCGGACCTCACCTATGCCTGGCCGACCAACGAGATCGCGGTCATGGGCGCCGAGGGCGCGGCCAACGTGATCTTCCGCCGGCAGATCGCCGAGGCGGAGGACCCGGAGGCCATGCGCCAGAAGATGGTCAAGGAGTACAAGGCCGAGCTGATGCACCCGTACTACGCGGCGGAGCGCGGCCTGGTCGACGACGTGATCGACCCCGCCCAGACGCGTGAGGTGCTGGTCAAGTCCCTGGCGATGCTGCGCACCAAGCACGCCGACCTGCCGTCGCGCAAGCACGGCAACCCGCCGCAGTAACCGGCACGTACTAGTCGTAGGAGACCCGCCACATGTCCATGCCTGACATCCGCGTCGAGAAGGGCCACGCCGAGCCGGAGGAGGTCGCGGCCATCACCGCGATCCTGCTGGCGCGGGCCTCCGCCGCTCCCGAGGCTCCGGTGCACCGGGTGCGTCAGCCCCGTGCGGGGTGGCGCCGCCTGGAGCGCGAGCCGGGGTTCCGCGCGCCGCACAGCTGGCGCTGACCGGCACCGGTACACACGTCTGAGGCCCTCTTCCCGAATCGGGAGGAGGGCCTCAGTGTGTTTGCAGTCGGACGGGGGGGCGCGGTTGCGGGGCTCTGCCCCGGACCCCGCGCCTCAATCGCCGGCGGGGCTTGAAAGACCTGCTCAATCGCCGCAGGGGCTTGAAGCGTGCCTACCGGAGGCGCGCCATCAGGGCGTGTTCCACCAGCGTGATCAACGTCGACTTCGCGTCCGCGCGGTGCCGGGCGTCCGTCGTGATGATCGGCGTGTCCGGGCCGATCTGCAGCGCCTCGCGGACCTCGTCCGGACCGTAGGGCTGGCCGCCGTCGAAGCCGTTGAGGGCGACGACGAAAGGCAGGCCGGAGTTCTCGAAGTAGTCGACCGCGGGGAAGCAGTCGGCGAGGCGGCGGGTGTCGACGAGGACGACGGCGCCGATCGCGCCGCGCACCAGGTCGTCCCACATGAACCAGAAGCGGTCCTGGCCCGGCGTACCGAACAGGTACAGGATCAGGTCCTGGTCGAGCGTGATGCGGCCGAAGTCCATGGCGACCGTCGTGGTCGTCTTGTCCCCGGTGTGAGTGAGGTCGTCGATGCCCGCGGACGCGGACGTCATGACGGCCTCGGTGCGCAGCGGGTTGATCTCGGAGACGGCGCCCACGAACGTCGTCTTGCCGACACCGAAACCACCTGCCACCACGATCTTCGCCGATGTGGTGGAACGGCTTGGAGCAGCCGGCCCTCCGCTAGAGCTTGCGAAGTCCACTGAGCACCCTTTCGAGCAATGTCACGTCTGGCTGGCCGCCGGCGCTCTCGTCGCCGCCGGGCTGATGGATGGCGACCAGTCCCGCCTCCGCGAGGTCGGCGACGAGAATCCTGGCCACACCGAGGGGGATCGTCAGGAGAGCCGAGATCTCGGCCACCGACTTGATCTCTCGGCAGAGGTTGCAGATCCGCTGGTGCTCGGGCAGTTGGCCCTGCAATTGGTGCGGCTGCGCGGTGGTGTGCACCAGCGCCTCGATGGCGAGCTGGTAACGCGGCCTTGTGCGGCCGCCCGTCATGGCGTACGGGCGCACCAGCGGGTTGTTCTTCGCGGCGGGTGCGGGATTCGCGTCGGGGCGCGGCTGCGGCTGCACGGGCTGGATGCGCGGCGCCGGCGGCTGGTCGTAGGGACCGGGCTGCCGGGTCGGTCGGGCGTGGTTCGCCGACGAGGGGGAAGACGGGAAGTTGTACCGGTTCTGGGATCCGTCGTCACCCATACCCGCCTGGCCACGACCCCGGCCGTGGCCGTAAGGCGGCCACTGGGCCGAGGAACCGCTCGGGGGTGTTGCTGAACCAGACACGAACTTCCTCCTCCGACTGCGCTGGGCACCATCACTGTGGAGCCGCGTCCCGAAACCTTACGGCCCCGGGACACGAATACGCACTGCCTGTCTGTTAGTTGAGAAGGCTTCCCTGAAGCTCCGCTCGCAGGTCCGGCGTGAGAACCGTGCCTGCCCGGTCGACAAGAAGGGCCATCTCGTACCCAACGAGGCCAATGTCCGCCTCGGGGTGTGCAAGGACGGCGAGAGAAGAGCCGTCGGAGATGGACATGATGAAGAGGAATCCTCGCTCCATCTCCACAACTGTCTGGTTCACAGGGCCGCCTTCGAAGATGCGGGAGGCGCCCGCGGTCAACGAGGTCAGACCCGATGCGACGGCCGCCAACTGGTCGGCGCGGTCGCGGGGGAACCCTTCGGACATCGCCAGAAGGAGTCCGTCGGCGGAGACCACCACCGTGTGGGACACACCGGGGGTGTTGTCCACGAAGTTGGTGATCAACCAGTTCAGGTTCTGTGCCGCCTGGCTCATCGGGCTCACACTAACGCTCCTGGTTGTAGGTGCTGTCAGGACCACTGTGCTGATTCCTAGTGGCCTGGCCGTTCGTATCACTGCTGCCCTCGTTGCGACCCCGCTGTACGCCGCGACGCAGGTTGCTGAGCCTGCCCCGGACGTCCTCGGGGGCGCGGGAGACCTGTGGGCCGCCCTGCGGCGTGGACTCCGCCGTGCCCTCGACCAGGTTGGCCTTGGGTACCCGGCGCGGCAGCCCGGACGCGGTGACTCCGCCCGCCTTCGGCTTCTTGAGCTGCTCCGCGCGCTCCCACCGGGCGTCGTTGGCCGAGCGCCAGGAAGTGTCCTCGTCGGAGTGGGTCTCGGGGGCCTGCTCGGGGGTCGGTGCGGGCTCCTGCGGGGCGCCGCCACCGCCGCGTCGCGGCAGACCGGCGTCGGTCAGCGCGTGGGGTGCGGAGGGGGCCGGTCCGGTCGTGTCCGCCGAGGGGGTGGCACCGTGCCCGTCGAAGCCTACGCGTTCCTGGTCCGCCGCGGCAGTGCCCGGAGCGGATTCCGCTTCGGGGCCGAACGGGCCCTGGAAATCGGCCTGGTAGGGCTCCCGGAAGGCGTCCTGAGCCTGCCAGTCGGCCCGCGGCGGGGACGGCTCGAAGGGGTTGTACGACTCCCGCGGGGCTTCCGCATAGCCGTCCTGCGTGGGGTACCCGGAGGCGAATCCGTCCGGCTGCCCGTTGTCGTGAGTGGGCTGCACGGGGACGAATCCGTCGAAACCGCCCTGCTGCCGGCCGTCGTAGCCGAACTGCCGCTCGTCGTAGCCACCCTGCGGTTCGTCGTAGACGCCCGGCTGCGGATCGTCGTAGGCGAATTGCCGACGGTTGTCGTACGGGGCCTGCCGGGTGTCGTACGCGTTCTGCTCCGCGAAGGGCGGACGGTCCTGCTGCGGCTGCTGTGGCTGGAACTCGTCGCGGAACAGCGGGCGTTCCTGCCCGGCCTCGTCGGGGTCCTGCTGCTGCGCCTCCAGGGCGGCACGGCGCTCCTCACGCATGAGGGAGCGGCCGACAGGGTCCAACTCGCGGGCGTCGTCCGGGACGTCGTAACGGCTGTCGTCGAAGCCGAGCTCGGCGGCCGTGCGCAGCGGGGTGTGCTCGAAGGCGGCCTGCTCGGGGATCATCGTCGAGACGGTGAACTCGGTGTCCTCCAGGACCCCGCCGCCACCACCGTGCGTGATCACCTCGGGCAGCATGACGAGCGACGTCGTGCCCGCCTGCTCGCCCGAGGGGCGCAGCTGCACGCGGATGCCGTGCCGGTCGGAGAGCCGGCCGACCACGAACAGGCCCATGCGCTGGGAGATCGCGGCGTCCACCGTCGGCGGGTTGGCCAGCTTGTGATTGATGTCCGCGAAGTCCTCGGCGGTGAGGCCGATGCCCTTGTCGTGGATCTCGATCATGACGCGGCCGTCCGGGAGACGGGTCGCGGTGACGCGGACCTTGGTCTGCGGGGAGGAGAACGTCGTCGCGTTCTCCAGGAGCTCGGCGAGCAGGTGCACGAGGTCGGTGACCGCGCGGCCGTGGATCTCGGCCTCGGGGACGCCGGCCAGCTCGATGCGCTCGTACTGCTCCACCTCGGAGGAGGCGGCGCGCAGCACGTCCACCAGCGGCACCGGCTGGTCCCAGCGGCGGCCCGGCTCCTCGCCGGCGAGCACCAGGAGGTTCTCGCCGTTGCGGCGCATACGGGTCGCGAGGTGGTCCAGGCGGAACAGCTGCTCCAACTGGTCCGGGTCGGCCTCGTTGTTCTCCAGGTCGGTGATGAGGGTCAGCTGGCCCTCGATCAGCGACTGGTTGCGGCGCGACAAGTTGGTGAAGATCGCGTTGATGTTGCCACGGAGCAGTGCCTGCTCGGCGGCGAGCCGGACGGCCTCGCGGTGCACCTGGTCGAAGGCGCGGGCGACCTCACCGATCTCGTCGGTCGTGACGATCGGGATCGGCTGTACGCGGGTGTCGACCCGGCCCGGCTCGGTGCGCGAGAGCTGGTCGACGAGCATCGGCAGGCGCTGCTCGGCCACGTCGAAGGCGGCGGAGCGCAGCCGGCGCATCGAGCGGGACATCTGCCGGGCCATCTGCCCCGCGATCAGGACGGCGACGAGCAGGGCGATCACGACGGCGGCGCCGATGATGATCGCTTCGCGCCTGGCGTCGGCGGCGATGCCGGAGGCCTCGGTCACGGCCTTGTCCGCCAAATTCGACTCGATCGTGCGATAGGCGTCGAACTTCGCGGTGTTGACCGCCCACCAGTTCTCGGGCGTGACGCCCTTCTGGGCGAGCGCGAGCCGGGCGCTGGGCTGGGTGCTCGGCATGGCCACCACGGCGGCGACCATCTTGGTGTTCTCGGGCGGCGGGACGTATGAGGGATCCTTGGCCTTGGTCGCGGCGGCCTGCTTGGCGCCGTCGGACTTCAGCTTCTTGATCGTGGCCTCCAGCTTCTGGAGGTCCTCGGCCGTACCACCGCCCTTGTACTCCTCGATGGCGATGTTCTCGAGGTAGGCGTAGCTGCCGAGCGCGGTGCGCTGGCGGCTCAGGTTCGTGGCGCCGGGGCCCGGCTTCACCAGGAGGTGCATGCCGATGGACCGCTCCAGCGAGAGCGCCGCCTTGGTCAGCGAGATCGCGTAGACGGTGCGGCCGTAGCTGGTGATGTTGCCGGTGCCGAGGCCGAGCTCGTTGGCGAACTCCATCAGCGGGTGCTGGATGGCGACGTAGCCCTCTTCGGTCTGCACGCCGGAGAGCTTGGAGGTGTACGCGGCTGCCCGCAGCTTCTTCAGGCCGGGCTCGACCTTGGTGAACTGCGCGAGGCGGCGCTGGAGGCCTTCCTTCTGCGGCATGTTCGCGGCCGCGGCGTGGAACTTCTCGGCGGCGGCGTCCGTGGCCTGGCGGGTCTCGGCGACCTTGGGGTCGCTCTTCTTGCCCTGGAGGAGGGGTGCGGCGGTGGTGTCGCGCTCCTCGATGAGGCGGTTGCCGTACGTCAGCGAGGCCTGCACGAGGCGTGCGGTGCTCTCGGCGTCCTCGGCCTCCTGCCAGGTGTCGATCGAGTTCGACACCTGGAAGCCACCCATGACGAGGCCCACGACCACGGGTATGAGGAGGATGGCGTTCAGCTTGGTGGGTACACGCCAGTTACGGGGCGACAGGCGACCGCCCGACGGTGCCGGCGCCGGTGCTTCGGCCGCCGGTGCGGTCCGCGCCGCTTCGCGCGGGGGCGGGGTGAAGTTGCCCCGCGCCGAGACCGGCTCGGGACTGTTCTTGCTTCGCCTCACTCGACCAACAACCTCTCGGCGTCGGCACCTACGTTGTGCCGCTGTATGTCTCCAGGCCCATTCCTACTGGGCAGTTCAGCGCATTCCAGCACGTCAGGAGGCGCACTTCCAAACAGTCGGAAGCGGAAGCTCCGGGTGACACGTACCCCAGATAAAACGGTCATAAAGAGCGAGCCCCGCCAAAAGGCGGGGCTCTTGTGAGCGCAGGGGAACCGGCTGTGCGCGACGTGTGTCGGCGCCCTGGGAATTCTCTTTCGAAACGTTATGAACACCACGGCCCGGCGTGTCAAAGGCCACAGAGGTCGCCGAAGGGGCTACGGCAACTGTCGTACGGATCCAGCCACTTACTGACCGGTATCCGACCGTTTCTGACAGGCGGCTGCTGTCGGCTGCTGTCGGCGGTCGGCCGGGGCTACTTCAGGCGGGCCATGAGCGCGTGCTCCACCAGCGTGATCAGGCCGCTCTTCGCGTCGGCGCGGTGCCGGGCGTCGGTGGTGATGATCGGGGTGTCGGGGCCGATCTGCAGGGCCTCGCGGACCTCGTCGGGGGTGTACGGCTGGTGCCCGTCGAAGCCGTTGAGGGCGATGACGAAGGGCAGGCCGGAGTTCTCGAAGTAGTCCACGGCCGGGAAGCAGTCGGCGAGGCGGCGGGTGTCGACGAGGACGACGGCGCCGATCGCGCCGCGCACCAGGTCGTCCCACATGAACCAGAAGCGGTCCTGGCCCGGCGTACCGAAGAGGTACAGGATCAGGTCCTGGTCGAGCGTGATGCGGCCGAAGTCCATGGCGACCGTCGTGGTCGTCTTGCCTCCGGTGTGCGTCAGGTCGTCGATCCCGGCGCTCGCCGAGGTCATCACGGCCTCGGTGCGCAGCGGGTTGATCTCGGAGACCGCCCCGACGAACGTGGTCTTGCCGACGCCGAAGCCGCCCGCCACCACGATCTTCGCCGAGGTGGTCGCGCGGGCGGTCCCCACGGAACCGTCAGAGCTTGCGAAGTCCACTGAGCACCCTTTCGAGCAGAGTCACGTCCGGCGCACCGCCGTTGGCCTCGTCGCCGCCCGGCTGGTGAATGGCGACGAGCCCGGCCTCGGCCAGGTCCGCGACGAGGATCCGGGCCACGCCGAGCGGCATCGAAAGGAGCGCCGAGACCTCGGCCACCGACTTCACCTCGCGGCACAGGTGGCAGATGCGCTGGTGCTCCGGCAGCAGCGTCATCAGGGCCGCGGGGTCGGCCGTCGTGCTCACCAGCGCCTCGATGGCGAGCTGGTAACGCGGACGGGTCCGGCCACCGGTCATCGCGTAGGGGCGGACCAGGGGCTGGTCGCCCTCGAAGCCGTACCCGGCGTGGGCGGTGGCACCGTACGGGTCGTGTGAGTCGGTGGGCGGGGTCATGGATCCTCCGGGCGGGACGACAAGTGCGGGGGCCTGCCGTCTGAGGGTGGGCCGGTGGGGGGATTGTGACGGCGGAACAACGGGTGTGCGGATTGCGTGCGCTGACTGGATTCCTGGGATGCCGATGAAGCAGACTGCGAAGCGGCCGGGGTTACCGGCCGTTACGGGCCTCAGTGCAGCAGGCTGCCCTGGAGCTCGGCCCGCAGGTCGGGGGTGAGCACGGAGCCCGCCCGGTCGACCATCAGCGCCATCTCGTAGCCGACGAGGCCGATGTCGCAGTCGGGGTGCGCCAGTACGGCGAGCGACGAGCCGTCCGAGATGGACATGAGGAAGAGAAAGCCGCGCTCCATCTCCACGACCGTCTGATTCACCGGGCCGCCCTCGAAGATCCGGGACGCGCCGGCCGTGAGCGAGGTGAGCCCCGACGCCACGGCCGCCAACTGGTCCGCGCGGTCGCGCGGGAACCCCTCGGACATCGCGAGCAGCAGCCCGTCCGCGGACACCACGACCGTGTGCGAGACACCCGGTGTGTTGTCCACGAAGTTCGTGATCAACCAGTTCAGGTTCTGTGCCGCCTGGCTCATCTGGCTCAACTAACGCTCCTGCTGGTGAGTGGGGCGGGGGTAGCTGCCGGTGTTGCCGGCCTGCCGCCCCTGCTGGATGCCCCGACGGAGATTGGTCAGCCGACCGCGCACCTCATCGGGTGCGCGCGAGACCTGAGGACCGGTCTGAGTCTGCTGCTCCTGGGCGGTTCCCGCCACAAGGTTCGCCCTCGGCACACGGCGAGGCAGACCGGAGTGGGTGACGCCACCCGCGGCGGGCTTGCGCACCCGCTCGGCCTGACGCATCAGGTCGTCGTTGGGGGACTGCCGCCAGTTGGCCTCGGCCGGGTCGGGCGACGCGGCGGGGCGTGCTGCGGGTGCGGCGGAGGGGGCCTGTGCCTGTGCCTGCGGCCGCTGCGGGAGACCCTGCTCGGGGCGTCCGCCCGGCGACTGCATGCCCTGGCCGCGGCCCTGGCCGTTCTGGTTCCGACCGTTCTGGCCCTGGCCCTGGGGCTGAGACTGAGCCTGGGGCTGGCCCTGGCTGTTCTGGCCGTGGAACCAGTTCGTCTCCAGCGTGTCGTACAGCGGCGTACGGCCGTCCCCGCCCGACGCGTCGCCCGGCGGCAGGAAGTCCTCCTGCGAGGGCTGCGCCGGGATGCCCTGGTCCTGAGCGCCGTTGCGCTGAGGCGGCTTCGGGGGCGTGAACTCGAACTGGCCGGTGTCCGAGCGGCCCTGGGGCTGCGCGTACTGGCCGGTGTTCGCCAGGTCGTTCGGCGGGCGGTTGTACTGGCCGGTGTTGGCCGGGGCGCCCTGTGCCGGGTTGAACAGACCGGCGTTCGCCGGGTCCTGGACGCGCGGGAACCGGTCGGTGCCCGACGGCTCCTGCGGGTTCTGGAACTGGCCGGTGGCCGACGGGCCGCCCTGCGGCGGGCTGAACTGGCCGGTGTTCGCCGGGTCGCTCGGGGGGCGGTTGTACTGGCCCGTGCCGGACGAGGGGTTCTGCGGGCGGGGGAAGCCGCCGCTGTCCGACGGGTTCTGCTGCTGCGCGTACCGGCCGGCTGCGGAGGGGTCGCCCTGCTGCTGGTTGTACTGACCAGTGGCCGACGGGTCGCCCTGTGCCGGGTTGAACAGTCCGGCGTTCGCCGGGTCCTGGACGCGCGGGAACTGGGCGGTGCCCGAGTCCTGCGCGTGCTGGGGCCTGCCGGCGGCCGACGGGTCGCCCTGCCGGCCGAACTGGCCGGTGATGGACGGGTCCTGGCGGTCCGTGAGGCCGCCGTCCCGGAAGCCGTTCGCCGCGTCGGGGCCGCCGGCGTTGCCGTCACGCGGGCCGAACACGTCCGAGCGGACGAACTGGCCGGAGTCCTGCGCCGGGCCGTGGCCGCCCTGCCGGGGCGGACCCTGGCGGTCGTCGCGGACGCGCGGGAAGCGGGCCGTGGAGTCCGGCTCGTCGTGACCGCGCGGAGCGTCCAGGTTCGGCTGCGCGTTCTCGTCGCTCCAACTCGGCGTACGGGGCTGCGGGTTGCCGCCCGGCAGCTCGGCGCGCGGGCCACCGCGCGGCGGCAGCACCGGGCGCCGGCCCCGCGGCTCGTTCGGGTCGCTGTGGGTGCGCTGCTGCGGCGGCACGGGACCGCCGGGGGCCTGCCCCTTGCCGAAGGCGTCGGGAGCGGAGGGACCGGAGGGGCCGGAGGAGGCAGCGGGGCCGGCAAGACCGGCGGGACCCGAAGGACCGCCCGCCGCACCGGCACCGGCCGGCGCCTGCGGGCCACCGCGCCCGGGCAGCGCCGCACGCGGCCCACCCGTACCGGCGCCGACCTGCGGCCGCCCGCCGGGCGCACCGGAGCCGCCACCGAGGAGGCCGGGCGGGCCACCGGCGTTGCCGGGCGCCTGGCCGCGCCGCGCCGCGGCGACACCGGCCGCGGCCTGCGCGGCGGCCGGACCACCGGAACCACCGGGGCCGCCCTTGCCGGAAGGCTTCTTGCCGCCCTGCGCGACATCCACGGGGAGCATGACCAGCGCGGTCGTACCACCGGAGTCGGAGGGGCGGAGCTGGATACGGATGCCGTGGCGCTGCGACAGGCGGCCGACCACGAACAGACCCATGCGGCGGGAGACGGAGACGTCCACGGTGGGCGGCGCGGCGAGCCGCTCGTTGATCGCGGCGAGGTCCTCGGGGGAGAGGCCGATGCCGGTGTCGTGGATCTCGACCAGCACCCGGCCGTCGGGCAGCGCGTGACCGGTGACCTTGACCTTGGTCTGCGGCGAGGAGAACGAGGTCGCGTTCTCGAGCAGCTCGGCGAGCAGGTGCACGAGGTCGTTGACGACGCGTCCGGCGACCTCGGTCGCGGGCACGGCGGCCAGCTCGATGCGCTCGTACTGCTCCACCTCGGACGCGGCGGCACGCAGCACGTCGACGAGCGGCACGGGCCGCGTCCAGCGGCGACCGGGCTCCTCACCGGCGAGAACGAGCAGGTTCTCGCCGTTACGGCGCATACGGGTCGCGAGGTGGTCGAGCTTGAACAGCGACGACAGCTGGTCCGGGTCGGCCTCGCGGGACTCCAGCTCGGAGATGAGCGAGAGCTGGCGCTGGATAAGACCCTGGGACCGGCGCGACAGGTTGGTGAACATCGCGTTGACGTTGCCTCGCAGGAGGGCCTGCTCGGCGGCGAGACGCACGGCCTCGCGGTGCACGTCGTCGAAGGCCGCGGCCACCTTGCCGATCTCGTCGCGCGAGTGCACGCCGACCGACTCCACGGACGTGTCGATGTCCTGCGGGTCGGACTCGGACAGCTCCCTGACCAGCTCGGGCAGGCGGTCCTGGGCGACCTGGGTCGCGGTGTCCTGGAGCCGGCGCAGCGAGCGGATCATGGACCGGGCCACGACGAAGGCGCCGACGAGCGAGACGCCGAGCACGAGCAGGATCAGCGCACCGTTGATGATGGCCGAGCGCTCGGACGCGTTGCGCAGCTCGCGGGCCTGCTGCTCCATCTGGTTGAGCAGCGTCAGCTCGATCTTGGACATTTCCTGGATGCGCGTGGTGTCCGCGTCGACCCAGTCCTTGTACGAGCGCTTGTCCTGCGACTTGATGCCGTCGGACTTCTGCAGCACACGGTTCGCGTAGGTGTCGGCGGCCTTGATCGTGGAGTTGTTCTCCTCGATCGGCTTCAGCAGCTCCTGCGCGGCCACGGCGCCGTAGACGGCCTTGAAGGACTGGAGCTGCGACTCCTGGTTCTCGGCGGCCGCGAGACCGTACTGCCGGTCGGTCTCCGAGAGCTTGCCGAACCGGGCGCTGTTGGGCGGCAGACCGGCCGCGATGATGGCGCGCTGCTCGGAGGCGTACTCCTTGGCGGAGGAGAAGGCCGAGAGGGCGCGCGTGCGCTGGATCATCTCGGGGCTGCTGGTCGCCTGCGCCATGTCCGTGGACAGGGAGAGCAGCTCGTCGACGATGCGGGCGTAGGAGTCGACGGTCTGCGAGGAGTTCGACTTGTCCTCGTACGCGCCCTGCCGGATCTTGTTGAGGTTGATCAGCTCGTGGGCGATCTGTACCGCGTGCTCTCGCACACCGTTGAGGCTGCCGGTCTCGCCTTCGGCCTTGATCTCGGTGGTGCTCTGCAGGAACGTGTCCTGGGCGCGGTCGGTCTTCTCACGCGTCGACTTGACGTTGAAGTCGCTCGTCGAGGAGCCGCTCGACAGCGGGCCCGCCGCCTGGTCGCGCTCCTCCTGGAGCGCCGTGGCCAGCTCGGTGGCGTGCTTGGTCATCTCGGTCAGCAGCTTCATGTTCTCGAGCTGCTGGATGTCGTTCAGCGACTCGGAGATACGCAGCGCGCCCAGCGAGGTGGCCGCGACCACGGGAAGCGCGAGCAGCGAGACGAGACGCGTCGAGATGCGCCAGTTGCGCAGCGCCATCCGCGAACCGGGTCCCGTGGGGACCTTGGGCCTCGCCGAGGACGGAGGTGCCGAGGCGCCCTTGCCGTCGCCATCGGAGGTGTCGACGGACGCGGTGCGTCCCGGGTTTTGGGCGTGCGGGGGCCGGGTGCCGCCGGCTGTCGGGCCGGTCCCGCCGCGCGGCTCCGGCTCCGCCGCAGCGCTGCCATCCCTGTTCTTACGTCCCTGCACTAGCGTCGCAACCTCTGGACCAGGCGCCCCGCCCGTATGCACGGACAAGACGGTGTCGGCGTCGTTCGGGGGACGACCTGAAACGTCCCCCTGTGGTCGTGAGTGACCGGCGCTGGATCCCCTCTCCGCCGCTGCTCGGCGCTGCGCTGCGCCCGTGCGCGCCGGTTGTCTACCTGCGGCGGTCCACGCGATTCCAGCACAGTGCAGGATCTCCAACAAGGCCCGAGGTGGCTGTCACACCCTGCGTGACGCGACGTAAGAGGAGGGTCACGGGACGTAGAACTCGACCTGCACCAACCCGGTCATTACCGGACTTTCCGCGTACGCCTGGGGGGTGTCCCGGTCGCCGCGATCGGGAGCGGAATAGTGGCTTCAGTCGGGTAATGTCCGTTTCGTGGGCGGGAGTTGGCGGACCGAAGTGCCCTATTTGCGATGTACCCCGTGAGCAAACTCACATGCCGGGGGTCGTAACTTCCCGGCTTTCGGCGGGAATCAGATGTTTAGCCTGACGTTTAAAAGGGATGGCACACCAGACTACGGAGAAGGTTCCCGAGCACACTCATGACGAAGACGATGATGTTCCAGAACATTGCCAACCCGCGGCGCACGACGCTGGCGCACCTCGCGGACGCCGACGAGATCCAGGCCGCACCGGCCGTACCGGAACACGCGGCATCGCTGCCCACGAACACGGCCAACCCGAAGCGCACGATCCTGATGGTGGCACCCGAGACCGCCCCCGTGGCGTAGGGCCTGTCGTTTGGGTCAGGCCCTCACAACCGCAGCGACGGCGGCAGCCCCACCGCGTTAGCCTGGGTCGGTCACACCCCACCCGGATCAACGCCAGAAAAAGGGGCGCAGCAGACCGTGCGCATCGCCAGATTCTCCATCGACGGGAACGTCGCCTTCGGCGCGGTCGAGGGCGACAAGCCAGACGAGCTCGTCCTCGACATCATCAAGGGCATCCCGTTCGCGGACTACGAGCTCTCCGGTACGAAGGTCCCGGTCAGCAAGGTCCGGCTGCTGCCCCCCGTGCTCCCGAACAAGGTGATCGCCTTCGGCCGCAACTACGCGGAGCACGCGAAGGAGCTGGGGAACGAGGTCCCGGACACCCCCTTCGCCTTCTTCAAGCCGTCGACGTCGGTGATCGGCCCGGACGCCGAGATCCAGTACCCCGGCTTCTCCGAGGAGCTGCACCACGAGGCGGAGCTCGCCGTCGTCATCGGCCGGATGTGCCGCGAGGTCCCGCGCGAGCGCGTGAAGGACGTCGTCTTCGGCTACACGGCCGCCAACGACGTGACGGCCCGCGACGTACAGAAGCGCGAGAAGCAGTGGGCGCGGGCGAAGGGCTTCGACACGTCCTGCCCGCTGGGCCCCTGGGTCGAGACCGACCTGTCCCTGGAGCAGGCCTCCGACCTCACCATCCAGTGCACGGTCAACGGGCAGCAGCGACAGCTCGGCCGTACGTCGCAGATGATCACGTCCATCGAGGACCTGATCGTCAACATTTCCGAGGCCATGACGCTGCTCCCCGGCGACGTCATCCTCACGGGCACCCCGGAAGGGGTCGGCCCGCTCAGCGTCGGCGACGAGGTCGCCGTCAGCATCGAAGGCATCGGCACTCTCACCAACAAGGTTGTCAAGCGTGGCTAGCGCACCCGTCCCCTCCTCCTCCGTACGTGTCCGTTTCTGCCCCTCGCCCACCGGTAACCCCCACGTGGGCCTGGTCCGCACCGCCCTGTTCAACTGGGCCTTCGCGCGCCACAACCAGGGCACCCTGGTCTTCCGCATCGAGGACACCGACGCGGCCCGCGACAGCGAGGAGTCGTACGAGCAGCTCCTCGACGCGATGCGCTGGCTCGGCTTCGACTGGGACGAGGGCCCCGAGGTCGGCGGCCCGCACGCGCCGTACCGGCAGTCCGAGCGGATGGACATCTACAAGGACGTCGCCGACAAGCTCGTCGAGGCCGGCCGGGCGTACCCCTGCTACTGCTCCACCGAGGAGCTGGACGAGCGCCGCGACGCGGCCCGCGCCGCAGGCAAGCCCTCCGGCTACGACGGCCACTGCCGCGACCTCACCGCCGAGCAGAAGGCCGCGTACGAGGCGGAGGGCCGCAAGCCCGTCATCCGCTTCCGGATGCCCGACGAACGGATCACGTTCAACGACCTGGTCCGCGGCGAGATCAGCTACGAGCCGGAGAACGTCCCGGACTACGGCATCGTCCGTGCCAACGGCGCGCCGCTCTACACGCTCGTCAACCCGGTCGACGACGCGCTGATGGAGATCACCCACGTCCTGCGCGGCGAGGACCTGCTCTCCTCCACCCCGCGCCAGGTCGCCCTCTACTGGGCGCTCAAAGACCTGGGGATCGCCAAGCTGGTGCCCGAGTTCGGGCACCTGCCGTACGTCATGGGCGAGGGCAACAAGAAGCTCTCGAAGCGCGACCCGCAGTCCTCGCTCAACCTCTACCGCGAGCGCGGCTTCCTCCCGGAGGGCCTGCTCAACTACCTCTCGCTGCTCGGCTGGTCCCTCTCCGCGGACCGCGACATCTTCTCCGTCGAGGAGATGGTCGCGGCCTTCGACGTCAAGGACGTCCAGCCGAACCCGGCGCGCTTCGACCTCAAGAAGTGCGAGTCGATCAACGGCGACCACATCCGCCTGCTCGACCCGAAGGAGTTCGCGGAGCGCTGCGCCCCGTGGCTGAAGGCCCCCTTCGCGCCGTGGGCCCCGGAGGACTTCGACGAGGCGAAGTGGGCGGCGATCGCCCCCCACGCCCAGACCCGCCTCAAGGTCCTCTCCGAGATCACGGACAACGTGGACTTCCTCTTCCTCGCCGAGCCGGCCTTCGACGAGGCGAGCTGGACGAAGGCCATGAAGGAAGGCTCGGACGCCCTCCTCGTCACGGCCCGCGAGAAGCTGGACGCGGCCGACTGGAACTCGCCCGAGTCCCTCAAGGAGGCCGTCCTGGCCGCCGGCGAGGCCCACGGCCTCAAGCTCGGCAAGGCCCAGGCCCCGGTCCGGGTGGCCGTCACGGGCCGCACGGTCGGCCTGCCTCTCTTCGAGTCCCTCGAGATCCTGGGCAAGGAGACGACCTTCGCCCGCATTGACGCGGCCCTGGCGAAGCTCACCGCGTAAGCACGCGCGCGTAGGCCCCTGAAAGACCCGGAAGCGGACCGCTTCCGGGTCTTTCGCGATTACGGTCGTCGTATGTCTATCCGAGCCATCGTCTGGGACATCGACGACACCCTCTTCGACTACGCGACGGCGGACACCGTCGGCATGCGCGCCCACCTCGCCGCGGAGGGGCTGCTCGACGGCTACGGGAGTGTCGAGGAGGCCCTCGTGCGCTGGCGTGCCGCGACGCGGGAGCACTGGGCCCGGTTCGAGGCGGGGGAGGCCGACTGGGAGGGGCAGCGCAGGGACCGCGTGCGCGGCTTCGTGGGGCGTGCCATGGAGGCCGACGAGGCCGACGGCTGGTTCGCCCGCTATCTCGGTCACTACGAGGCCGCGTGGAGTCTCTTCCCCGACACCGTCCCGGCCCTCGACACCCTCGCCGGCGGCTACCGGCACGCCGTGCTGTCCAACTCCTCGCTGCACAACCAGGACCGCAAGCTGCGCGTCCTCGGCGTGCGCGACCGCTTCGAGGCCGTCCTCTGCGCCGCCGAACTCGGCGTCGCCAAGCCCGAAGCGGCTGCCTTCCACGCCGTCTGCGAGGAGCTTTCCCTGGAGCCGCACGAGATCGCCTACGTCGGTGATCAGCCGGACACGGACGCCCGCGGAGCCGTCGACGCGGGCCTGAGCGGAATCTGGCTCGACCGCACGGAACTGGGCGGCAGACCCGAACTCGTACGCATCACGGGGCTCGGGCAACTGCCTGGGCTGTTGGCCGGGGATACCCGTTTTGGAGCGCAGTCCACCTTCGGGTAATGTTCTTTCTGCGCCAAGGGGAGCGGGCCGAAAGGCTGGACCCCCCGGAAGCGCAAGCCAAGCAAGATCCCCTCGGGGGTTGCGTTTCGGTGGCCTATGGTGTAATTGGCAGCACGACGGTTTCTGGTTCCGTTAGTCTAGGTTCGAGTCCTGGTAGGCCAGCTCGCAGAGCTCATCTGCAACCGTGGATATGGCATCCACAAAGCCCCCGTTGTGTAGCGGCCTAGCACGCCGCCCTCTCAAGGCGGTAGCGCCGGTTCGAATCCGGTCGGGGGTACTGTTCCGGCCAGTCCGGGACTTGCTGGGGCCCCCGTTGTGTAGCGGCCTAGCACGCCGCCCTCTCAAGGCGGTAGCGCCGGTTCGAATCCGGTCGGGGGTACGCATTGAGTTCGCAGGTCACAAGCCTTGAACTTCAGTGGTCTATGGTGTAATTGGCAACACTACGGTTTCTGGTACCGTCATTCTAGGTTCGAGTCCTGGTAGACCAGCTCGATCACGCAAGTGGTCAAGGCCCCCGTTGTGTAGCGGCCTAGCACGCCGCCCTCTCAAGGCGGTAGCGCCGGTTCGAATCCGGTCGGGGGTACTCGCGAACGATCAGACCCTTCCCGAAGCCGGGAAGGGTCTTTTTCGTGCGCGGTGACAGGTGCGTGTGCGGGTGCGGCAGTTGAACCCGGGAGCGTACAAGTCCGGCCGGTCGCTGCGGCGTTGGAGCGACCGGCCGGGAACTGGCGGGAACGTAAAGGGAGTTGTGGGTCAGCCGGTGCGGCGCAGAGCCTCGGAGAGGCGCCCCGCGGCGTCGATGATCGCCTGGGCGTGCATCCGGCCCGGGTGGCGCGTCAGACGCTCGATGGGGCCGGAGACGGACACGGCCGCCACCACGCGGTTCGAAGGGCCGCGGACGGGCGCGGAGACGGACGCGACGCCCGGCTCCCGCTCGCCGATCGACTGGGCCCAGCCTCGGCGCCTGACGCCCGAAAGGGCCGTCGCCGTGAAGCGGGCGCCCTGGAGGCCGCGGTGCAGACGCTCCGGCTCCTCCCAGGCCATCAGGATCTGCGCGGAGGAGCCCGCCTTCATCGTGAGCGTGGAGCCCACCGGGACCGTGTCCCGCAGCCCGGAGAGCCGCTCCGCCGCGGCGACGCAGATGCGCATGTCGCCCTGGCGGCGATAGAGCTGGGCGCTCTCGCCCGTGACGTCCCGCAGGTGCGTGAGCACCGGGCCGGCCGTCGCGAGGAGGCGGTCCTCGCCGGCCGCCGCCGAGAGTTCCGACAGGCGCGGGCCGAGAATGAAACGGCCCTGCATGTCACGCGCCACCATGCGGTGGTGCTCCAGGGCCACCGCAAGGCGGTGGGCTGTGGGTCTTGCCAGTCCGGTGGCCGCGACAAGGCCTGCGAGGGTCGCGGGTCCGGACTCCAGAGCGCCCAGGACAAGGGCTGCCTTGTCCAGAACGCCGACGCCGCTACTGTTGTCCATGCGTCGATACTCCCGTCTCACTCTGTGAAACGCAAGTTCAATTTCCCGTGGAACTTGCCACTCTGTACGGACACCGGCCCGCGGACCAACGGGACCGGTGGCCGACGTCCGGTACGAGGGGTACGAGCGACGGCGATCCGAATCTCTAGTTGGGCCGGCGCACCTGAAGCCGGCCGGAGGGAAAGCGATGGGTAGCACACTCGCGGAGAAGGTCTGGGACGACCACGTCGTCCGGCGCGCCGAGGGCGAGCCCGACCTCCTCTTCATCGATCTGCACCTGCTGCACGAGGTGACCAGCCCGCAGGCCTTCGACGGCCTCCGTCAGGCGGGTCGTCAGGTGCGGCGCACCGACCTCACCATCGCCACCGAGGACCACAACACCCCGACCCTCGACATCGACAAGCCGATCGCCGACCCGGTCTCGCGCGTGCAGCTGGAGACACTGCGCAAGAACGCGGCCGAGTTCGGGGTCCGCCTGCACTCCCTGGGCGACGTCGAGCAGGGCGTCGTGCACGTGGTCGGCCCGCAGCTGGGCCTCACGCAGCCCGGCACCACCGTCGTCTGTGGCGACTCGCACACCTCGACGCACGGCGCCTTCGGCGGCCTGGCGTTCGGCATCGGCACCTCGCAGGTCGAGCACGTGCTGGCCACGCAGACGCTGCCGATGTGGCGCCCGAAGACGATGGCGATCACCGTCGACGGCGAACTGCCCGACGGCGTCACCGCCAAGGACCTGATCCTCGCCATCATCGCGAAGATCGGCACCGGCGGCGGCCAGGGCTACATCCTGGAGTACCGCGGCTCGGCCATCGAGAAGCTGTCGATGGAAGCGCGGATGACCATCTGCAACATGTCCATCGAGGCCGGTGCCCGCGCGGGCATGGTCGCCCCCGACGAGACCACCTTCACGTACCTGGAGGGCCGTCCGCACGCCCCGCAGGGCGCCGACTGGGACGCCGCGGTGGAGTACTGGAAGACGCTGAAGACGGACGACGACGCCGTCTTCGACGCCGAGGTCTTCATCAAGGCCGAGGAACTGGCCCCGTTCGTCACCTGGGGCACCAACCCCGGTCAGGGAGCGCCCCTTTCGGCGAACATCCCCGACCCGGCTTCGTACGAAGACGCTTCGGAGCGGTTCGCCGCCGAAAAGGCCCTGGAGTACATGGGGTTGGAGGCCGGGCAGGCGCTGCGCGACGTCAAGGTCGACACCGTCTTCGTAGGTTCGTGCACCAACGGCCGCATGGAGGACCTGCGGGCCGTCGCCGAGATCCTCAAGGACCGCAAAATCGCCGACGGCGTACGGATGCTGGTCGTCCCCGGCTCCGCGCGTGTGGGCCTGCAGGCCGTCGAGGAGGGCCTGGACAAGGTCTTCAAGGAGGCGGGTGCCGAGTGGCGCTACGCGGGCTGCTCCATGTGCCTGGGCATGAACCCGGACCAACTCGCTCCCGGCGAGCGCTCCGCGTCCACGTCCAACCGCAACTTCGAGGGCCGGCAGGGCAAGGGCGGCCGTACGCACCTGGTCTCGCCCCAGGTCGCCGCGGCCACCGCCGTTCTGGGCCACCTGGCCTCGCCGGCCGACCTGTCCGACACCCCTGTCGCCGCTGGAGTCTGAGAGTCATGGAAGCATTCACCACGCACACCGGCCGGGCCGTCCCGCTGCGCCGCAGCAACGTCGACACCGACCAGATCATCCCCGCCCACTGGCTCAAGAAGGTGACGCGGGACGGGTTCGAGGACGGTCTCTTCGAGGCCTGGCGCAAGGACTCCGAGTTCGTGCTCAACAAGCCGGAGCGCGAGGGCGCCACCGTCCTGGTGGCCGGTCCCGACTTCGGCACCGGCTCGTCCCGTGAGCACGCCGTCTGGGCCCTGCAGAACTACGGCTTCAAGGCCGTCATCTCCTCCCGCTTCGCGGACATCTTCCGCGGCAACTCCCTCAAGAACGGTCTGCTGACCGTCGTCCTGGACCAGAAGGTCGTGGACGCGCTGATGGCGCTCGTGGAGAACGACCCGCAGGCCGAGATCACGGTCGACCTTCAGGAGCGCGAAGTTCGGGCCGAGGGCGTCACGGCGTCCTTCGAACTGGACGAGAACTCCCGCTGGCGTCTGCTCAACGGGCTCGACGACATCAGCATCACGCTGCGGAACGAGGAGGACATCGCCACCTTCGAGGCGAAGCGTCCGGCCTTCAAGCCGCAGACGGTCCAGCTCTGAGCCGACCGGCTTCCCGCGGATCCCGAACGGATCCGTAGCCGAGCAAGGCTTATTCAGGCCACATCCACAGGGCCCCGTACCCCCAATCGTGCACCGGTTGGGGGTACTTCTGTGTCCGGCTCCCGAGCCCCTTCCGGGCGCCGCGGGAGGGGGTGTCGGGGGCCCTCAACTCCCTTGAATATCAAGGGTGTTCCAGGGGTACGCGTGTGTCGGTGGCACTCTGGGCGAGCGGCTCGTGCGAGGCTCCAGAAGGGCCTTCTGGGGCGGGAGTTGCACCCTGCGGAGGCGACAACTCGCCCCAGATGGCACAATCTGTGCATGGAACACGACGGCCAACTCCAGCTGTACGCGGCGGTCGCGGACCAACTCAAGGAAGCGCACGCCAGAGTGCGCACACTGCAAGTCCCGGAGGGCGTACGGATGGCGCTGACCCGGAAGCTGCTGGCCGTCACGGCCGCGGCCAAACACGATCTCGCCGGTGCGGCAAGGCGTCTGGAGCGATTCATGGCGGACCTCGACGACTTCGAAGAGGGCTCCATCACTGAAGAGGAACTCTGAGACTGTCCAGTTCGTTGCGGCACAAGGGTGATTAGCCCGTTTCGCGTTTGATTTGCGGTATATATCTGCCTAACGTGCGAAAAAGCCGGTGCGAAAGAGATTCGTTCCGGCAATGTCTCCGAAGGGGAAGACGTGAACAAGGCGCAGCTCGTAGAAACCATTGCCGACAAGGTCGGTGGCCGTCAGCAGGCCGCTGACGCGGTCGACGCCGTACTCGACGCCATCGTCCGTTCCGTGGTCAGCGGTGACCGCGTCTCGGTGACGGGCTTCGGCTCGTTCGAGAAGGTCGACCGCCCGGCCCGCTACGCCCGCAACCCGCAGACTGGGGAGCGTGTCCGGGTCAAGAAGACGTCGGTGCCGCGCTTCCGTGCGGGCCAGGGCTTCAAGGACCTCGTCGCGGGTTCGAAGAAGCTCCCGAAGAACGACGTCGCGGTCAAGAAGGCGCCCAAGGGCAGCCTGAGCGGCGGCGCTTCGGCGACGGTCAAGAAGGCCGCCGCCAAGAAGGCGACCACCGCCAAGAAGGCCGCCGCGAAGAAGGCGACTCCGGCGAAGAAGGCCGCCACGGCCAAGAAGGCCACGGCGAAGAAGACCACCGCCAAGAAGGCGACGCCGGCCAAGAAGGCGACTCCGGCGAAGAAGGCCGCCACGGCCAAGAAGGCCACGGCGAAGAAGACCACCGCCAAGAAGGCGGCCCCGGCGAAGAAGGCGACCGCCAAGAAGACGGCGCCCGCCACGAAGGCCACGGCCAAGAAGGCGCCCGCCAAGAAGTCGACGGCGCGCAAGACCACCGCCAAGAAGGCCACCGCTCGCAAGAAGTAAGTCGCTTCTCGGGCGTAGCCACAAGGTTGCTCACGCGTCGGGCCGGGCTCCCTTCGGGGAGACCGGCCCGCGGTGTGTCCAGGGGGCCTCACCTGGCCCCACGGGGTTTTCAGAAAGTCTGCAGGGTCACCAGAGTGATCTGCCGCGCGTCGGCCGCGCCTTCGGTGTCCTGCACCTCGATACGCACCCGCTGCCCGGGGCGCAGCAGCCGCAGGCCGCCCGCGTCGAAGGCGGCGGCGTCGAAGGGGACGGGCGTGCCGTCGTCCAGGAGGACGCTGCCGGCACGGGTTTCGGGGTCGTACGTGTACGCGGTGGCCTGCATACGGGCAGCGTACTCAGTCCGGGATCAGGAGCCCCGCTGCGGCCCTCGCGGTGTGCGGGCCCACGCCGAGGGCGAGCGCCGCCCGCAGGTCCTCGCCGGTGTCGACGTCCTGGCGTACGGAGTGGACGCCTTCGAGGGGGAGTTCCGCGGCGCCGGACGCCGTGTGGCGGGCGCGCGACGCCCCGCCGAATGCGGGCAGCAATTCCGTGCCGGGGCCCGCGGACAAGAGTGTTGTGCCGATTCCGGCGGCATCGGGCAGAAATGCGCGGGGGAATGCGGCGGCCGTCGAGAGAACGCGGGCCAATTCGGAGGGCCGCAGAGCCGGCAGATCGGCGTTCAGAGCGGCTATGGCGGCGGTCCGGCGTGCGGAGCGCACGAACGCCGCTCCGTGCGCCAGCGCCGCGTTGAGGCCCGCCTGCGGGGGGTCGGGGACCACGTGGGCGCCCAGGGCCGTCAGTTCGCGCTCCGCGCGGGGATCGTCCGTGACGACCACCACATCCCGCACGGCCGCACAGGCCCCCGCCGCGGCCACGGTGTCCTGGGCGAACGCCAGGGCGAGGCCTGGGCGCAGGGCGTCTCCCGCCGTCGGGGCCAGTCTGCTCTTGGCCCGCACCAGCGGTTTCAGCGGTATCACCAGGGTCCACTGCACGCGCCCATTGTGACCTGTGCATGAGGTGCGGCTGTCTGCGCGGGCGTACGGTGTTCTCGACAGGCCGGTGGGCCGGGGCGAGACTTGTGCGGCCCTGGCCCCCCTAGAGGAAGGTGTCCGAGTGTCCCGCCGCAGAATCGGCTTCTGGTACCGCTTCGCCGCGGTCCTCTGCAAACCACCGCTGGTGGTTCTGTTCAAGCGGGACTGGCGTGGAATGGAGAACATTCCGGCCGACGGAGGCTTTATCACCGCGGTCAACCATAATTCGCATCTGGATCCGTTCCTCTACGCCCACTTTCAGTACAACACGGGACGGGTCCCGCGTTTCCTCGCCAAGCACGGCCTCTTCAGGAAGGGGTTCGTGGGCGCCGCGATGCGCGGTACGGGACAGATTCCGGTCTATCGCGAGTCCACGAACGCGCTGAGCGCCTTCCGTGCCGCGATCGACGCGGTGGAGCGCGGTGAGTGCGTCGCCTTCTATCCGGAAGGAACGCTCACCCGCGACCCCCAATTGTGGCCGATGACCGGTAAGACGGGTGTCGCGCGCGTGGCTCTGCAGACCAAGTGCCCGGTGATTCCGGTCGGCCAGTGGGGCGCCACCGAAGCGCTCGCGCCGTACTCCAAGAAGCCGCACTTCTTCCCGCGCAAGACGCACCACGTGCTCGCCGGCGCCCCGGTCGACCTCTCCGCGTACTACGACAGAGAGATCACGCCCGACCTCCTCAAGGAGGTGACCGATGTCATCATGGCCGCGATCACCGCCGAGGTGGAGGTGCTGCGCGGCGAGAAGGCCCCGCAGAAGCGTTACGACCCCCGCGAGGCCCGCATCCAGCAGCGCCGCAAGGCGCAGGCGGCCAACGGCAAGTCGCAGGCGGAGAGCGGCAGTTCAGTAGTGAGCGGCACGAGCGAGGAGAGCAGCAAGTGACCCGACCCGTGAAGGCCGCCGTCTTCGGCACCGGCTCCTGGGGCACCGCATTCGCGATGGTGCTCGCGGACGCGGGCTGCGACGTCACCCTCTGGGCCCGCCGCGCCGAACTCGCCGAGGCCGTCAACTCCACGCGTACGAACCCGGATTACCTGCCCGGTATGGAACTCCCGGAGAACGTGCGGGCGACCTCCGACCCGGCCGAGGCCGCGGCGGACGCCGACTTCACGGTGCTCGCCGTGCCCTCGCAGACGCTGCGCCAGAACCTGGGGGAGTGGGCCCCGCTGCTTGCTCCCGACACCGTTCTCGTCTCGCTCATGAAGGGTGTCGAGCTCGGTTCGGCGATGCGCATGAGCGAGGTCATCGAGGACGTCACGAAGGTCGGCGAGGACCGCATTGCGATCGTCACCGGGCCCAACCTCGCGCGCGAGATCGCCGCCCGGCAGCCCGCCGCCGCGGTCGTCGCCTGCCGCGACGAGTCCGTGGCCCGGCGCCTCCAAGTCGCCAGCCACACCCCGTACTTCAGGCCGTACACGAACACCGACGTGATCGGCTGCGAGTTGGGCGGCGCGGTCAAGAACGTCATCGGGCTCGCCGTCGGCATCGCGGACGGCATGGGGCTCGGCGACAACACGAAGGGCTCGCTCATCACGCGCGGGCTCGCGGAGACGACGCGGCTCGGGCTCGCCATGGGCGCCGACCCGCTGACGTTCTCCGGGCTCGCGGGCCTCGGCGACCTCGTGGCCACCTGCTCCTCGCCGCTGTCGCGCAACCACACCTTCGGCACGAACCTCGGCAAGGGCATGACCCTTCAGGAGACCATCGCGGTCACCAAGCAGACCGCCGAGGGCGTCAAGTCCTGCGAATCGGTGCTGGATCTGGCGCGCCGCCACGACGTCGACATGCCGATCACGGAGACCGTCGTCGCGATCGTCCACGAGGGCAAGGCCCCGGTCGTCGCGGTGAAGGAGCTCATGTCGCGCTCCGCCAAGCCGGAACGACGCTGAGAGCCTCTCTTTGAGTCGGCGGCACAGCTGGGGCCTGTCGTCAAACTCCCGCCTGCCCGGCGGGCGACGACGGGAGTTTGACGACAGGCCCCAGGCTCTGGGGGCGCTGACTCTTGTACTACCAGCAGGTACGCTCAACGCGATATGAGCAGCGAGAACCTCCCCCAGAGCCCTGCGTCCACCGCAGGTGGGCCCAAGCCGCGTGTGGCCGTCGTCTTCGGTGGCCGCAGCTCCGAGCACGGCGTCTCCGTGGTCACGGCGGGCGCCGTGCTGCGCGCCATCGACCGCTCCAAGTACGACGTGCTGCCGGTCGGCATCACACGTGAGGGGCGTTGGGCGCTGACGACGGACGATCCGGAGCGGATGGCCATCACCGACCGCCAGGTGCCGGACGTCGCCGATCTCGCCGAGTCGTCCGAGGGCGGCGTGGTCCTCCCGGTCGACCCGATGTCCCGCGAAGTCGTCTACAACGAGCCGGGATCCGTCCCCAAGGCCCTCGGCGAGGTCGACGTCGTCTTCCCCGTACTGCACGGCCCGTACGGCGAGGACGGCACCATCCAGGGCCTCCTGGACCTCTCCGGAACCCCGTACGTCGGCTGCGGTGTGCTCTCCTCGGCCGTCGGCCAGGACAAGGAGTACATGAAGCGCATCTTCACGTCCTTCGGACTGAAGGTGGGGCCCTACTTGGTGATCCGCCCCCGCGAGTGGGAGCGGGATCAGGAAGGCGCCCGCCGCCGCGTCGCCGACTTCGTCGGGGACCACGGCTGGCCGCTGTTCATCAAGCCCGCGCGCGCGGGTTCGTCGATCGGTATCACGAAGGTCGATTCCTTCGACGGGCTCGACGAGGCGATCGAGACCGCCCGTGAGCACGACCCGAAGGTGATCGTCGAGGCCGGCATCGTCGGGCGCGAGATCGAGTGCGGGGTCCTGGAGTTCGAGGACGGGCCGCGTGCCTCCGTCCCGGCCGAGATCCCGCCGGCCGACTCCCACGCCTTCTACGACTTCGAGGCGAAGTACATCGACTCCGCCGCCGGCATCGTGCCCGCGCCGCTGAGCGAGGAGCAGACCGCCGAGGTCCGCCGGCTCGCCGTCGACGCCTTCGAGGCGATGTCCTGCGAGGGGCTCGTGCGGGCGGACTTCTTCCTCGACGAGGAAGGCGAGTTCGTCATCAACGAGATCAACACGCTGCCGGGCTTCACGCCGATCTCCATGTACCCGCGGATGTGGCAGGAGACCGGGGTCGAGTACCCGGAACTCGTGGACCGGCTCATCCAGGCGGCACTGCGACGGTCGACCGGACTGCGGTAGACCGCCCCTCCCATGACAAGCCCTCTAGTCGGCGATCCCCTTGGGGATCGCCTTCTTGATGGGGCCCGCCAGGTCGACGAGGGAGCCCGCCCCGTTCTTGGTGACCTCGTCCTTGGGGATCGTCACCTCTACGTAGGCGAGGCGTCCGCCCGTCGTCATGCGCTGCGCGCCGCCGTCGAGTTCGTCGGCGACCCAGCCGACGCCGTCGATCGTCGCCGTGTTGCTGCTCGTCTTCAACGCCGCGTCGGGCCACGGCACGCCGCAGCGCAGTATGATCGCGGGGCTTCCCCACGCCGCGGTGAGCTCCGAGCCCGGTTCGGGATCGTTGCGCTCGAGTCCGTCGACCTTCTCCGGCAGGACCTTGTCCAGGTTCCGGCACAGCTTGGCGGCCTTCGCGTCCGGAGTGGGAACCGCCGCCTTTGGCGCCTCGTCCGTCGAAGCGCAGCCCGCGGCGGCGATCAGCAAGGAGAGCGAGGGCACCGCGATGGACAGGCGGCTCAGCCGGCCGTGCCGGATCCGGTGACGATATGACTTCACCGGCACAGCGTAGACGGGGACTACAGGTGGACGACCGGGCAGGTCAGAGTGCGCGTGATGCCGTCCACTTGCTGGACCTTGGCGACCACCATGCGACCCAGTTCGTCGACCGTGTCCGCCTGCGCGCGCACGATCACGTCGTAGGGGCCGGTGACGTCCTCGGCCTGGATCACTCCTGGAATCTTCCCGATCAGCTCGGCGACGGTCGACGCCTTGCCTACTTCGGTCTGGATCAGGATGTACGCCTGTACCACGGAACCTCCAGGGCGGCCACGAGGATCATCACGAGGATCATGTGGGAGAAGGGACGCCACGTTATCGCGTCACCGCTCGTCGCGGGGAGACCCGGTGGCGGCTGTGGTGTCCGACGGACGTGGAAGGCAGGCCCGTGACAAGAACGGTACCCATGACAGAGACGGCCCGCGACCGCAAGCGGGCCGGGGCATACGGCCCTGGCGGGCGGCAGCGAACCAGGGCAGAAAGGGCAGTACGCGCATGAAGGGCACCGTCGGCGAGTTGGGGGAGTTCGGCCTCATCCGGGAGTTGACCTCCCGGCTCACCACCACCCCGGCCGTACGCATCGGTCCCGGCGACGACGCCGCCGTGATCGCCGCGCCGGACCGCAGGGTCGTCGCCAGCACGGACGTCCTGCTGGAGAACCGGCACTTCCGGCGCGACTGGTCCACCGCGTACGACGTCGGGCGCAAGGCCGCGGCGCAGAACCTCGCCGACATCGCGGCCATGGGCGCCGTGCCGACGGCGCTGCTCCTCGGCCTCGTGGTGCCCGCCGAACTGCCCGCGTCCTGGCCGTCGGAGCTGATGGACGGGTTGCGCGACGAGTGCCAGGTGGCGGGCGCCGCCGTGGTCGGTGGTGATGTCGTGCGCGGCGACACGATCACCGTGGCGATCACCGCGCTCGGCGACATGCAGGGCCACGAACCGGTGACCCGGGCCGGCGCGCAGCCCGGCGACGTCGTGGCCGTGACCGGCTGGCTGGGCTGGTCCGCGGCCGGATATGCGGTGCTCTCGCGCGGTTTCCGTTCGCCCCGCGCCTTCGTGGAGGCGCACCGCCGCCCCGAACCGCCGTACCACGCGGGTCCCGCGGCGGCCGGGCTCGGCGCCACCGCCATGTGCGACGTGAGCGACGGGCTGATCGCCGACCTGGGCCACATCGCCGAGTCGAGCAAGGTCCGTATCGACATCAAGTCGGGGCAGGTGGATGTGCCCTCGCAGATGAGCGACATCGGCCAGGCCGTCGGCGTCGATCCGCTGCAATGGGTGCTGAGCGGGGGAGAGGACCACGCGATCGTGGCCACCTTCCCGCCGTCCGTGAAGCTGCCCGCGCGCTGGAAGGTGATCGGCGAGGTGCTGGGCCCCTCGGCGCTGTCCCGGGTGACCGTGGACGGGGCGCCCTGGACGAACCAGGGCGGCTGGGACCACTTCGGGGACGGTGACGACGGGTTCGCCGGGGGCGAGATCGAGTCGTGAGGCGCGGGGGGGGGGGGGGCCCCCCCCCCCCCCCCGGGGGGGGAAAAACGCCGGGGATGGGGGAAAAAAAAAACGGGCCCCCCGGGGGGCCCCGTGTTAAAAAAAACA